>DATGYF010000673.1:0-5940 GCA_035298145.1 Terriglobales bacterium
CCAATGACCGCGCCGACTCCCAGTGCGGTAAGTTGAAAGGGGCCAAGGGTACGCTTCAGGCTGTGTTCGCCCGATTCGCCGGCTTCCTCCAGAAGCAAGTTGAGGGGCTTTTTAGCCCAGAGATTTGCCATTCGTCGGTTCTCCTTAGAGCTTCGAACTCGGTTCTTTTGCCGTGTCAGCCTGAGCGTAGTGAGTTCGCTCGCTGGCGAGCGAACTTGCGAAGTCGAAGGACCCCTATAAGCGGCACTCTTGCCGATTGTAGGGGTCCTTCGACTACGCGGGAACTTCGCCAGGCGAAGTTCTCACTCCGCTCAGGACGACAACGTCCGCAATCTCCGCGACCACAGGAAATACACTGGAATCCCCAGCAGCACGATAATCAGTCCCGGCCAGGTGTACTGCGGTTTGTAGCGTAATAGTACGACATCGATAAATAAAGCCATCACAATATAAATCGCCGGAAGCACAGGGTAACCAATCGCCCGGTAGGGCCGTTCCGCGTTGGGATGCGTTCGCCGCAGAACGAACAGCCCGAAGATAGTCAGGATATAAAACACCAGCACGGCGAAGATGATGTAATCGAGCAGTTGCCCGTAACTGCCGGAGACGCACAGGATGCAGGTCCAGACCATCTGCACCATGAGCGAAACCGCCGGGGTCTTGTAGGTGGGATGCAGTTTGGCCACGCTCTTGAAAAATAATCCATCCTTGGCCATGGCGTAATAGACCCGCGAGCCGGCCAGAATCAGGCCGTTACAGCAACCAAAAGTAGAAAGCATGATGGCGATGGCCATGAGCGTTCCCCCGGTTGCGCCCAGCATCTGGGACATGACCGCCGTGCCTACGCGGTCTTCGGTGGCATACTTGATGCCGCGCTCCAGAATCGTCGCACCCGTGGCGCTGCCATCCAGAGGCAGAACGTTCAGGTAAATAAAGTTGCAGGCAACGTACAAAGCAATCACGACGCCCGTACCGAGAGCCAGTGAGAGCGGCAGATTGCGGCTGGGATTCTTCACTTCACCGGCGGTAAAAGTAACATTATTCCAGGCGTCAGCGGAGAACAGCGATCCCACCTGCGCCACCGCAAGGATGGTCAGCGTCCCCACCAGAATGGTTGGACCACCCACTCCCACCTGCACCGCGTGCTGCGCCCCCAACGATGCGTTGTGCCAGAAGTTGCCTTGAAAATTTGCCGCCAGGGCTTGCGCATTGCGTCCGATGAACAGGCCCAGGAAAACCAGGCCCAGCAGGGCGGAAACCTTGGCAAAGGTAAAAACGTTCTGAATCCTTGCCCCGGTTTTCAGCCCAGTTACATTGATGACGGACAACAGCACCACCACCAGAATCGCAACCAGGTTCTGCGTGCTGAGCCCGGTCTCCATATTTCCCAGGACCATGGGGCCAATATGAATGGGCGGCACTTTCCAGAAGTGCACAATCCAGTTGGATGACGAGATCGAAGGAAAGAAGATGCCGAGAAATTTGCCGAAGGCCACGCCGACCGCAGCGATAGTGCCGGTCTGGATCACCAGGAAAAGCGTCCAGCCGTAAAGAAATCCCCACAACGGACCCAGGGCTTCGCGCAGATAAACGTACTGCCCGCCGGCGCGCGGCATCATGGCCGCCAGTTCCCCATAGCTCAAAGCCCCAACGATAGTCAGGAAGCCGGTCACCAGCCAGGCCCCGATCAGGAGCGCAGGCGAATCGACTTCGCGGCCTATTTCCGCCGAAACAATAAAGATGCCGGAGCCGATCATCGAACCCATGACCAGCATGGTGGCGCTGGTCAACCCCAGGCCCTTTACCAGCTCTTTGTCCTGATGGCTGTGGACGTCCCAGTCGGTGGCGCCTGCAGGCTTAGGTGGCGTGGTTTCGATACTCACAACCCTCCTTGAGGCTTGTGTGGTCGCGGGCGACCCGCCCGCGGAGCGGTTTACTATAGCGCCGGCGTCCCGCCGGCTGTCCCGAGGTCGTCTCGCCCTCGCCCGCCAAAACTCAATGGGACTCTATCCTAATATGCGGAGAAATTCCTCTGCTGATTTGCGGGGCTCCCGTATCAAGTCAGATATTACCGCCACCGCATCCGCCCCAGCCTCGATGACCGACCGGCAATTCTCGCGGGCAACTCCGCCGATCGCCACCAATGGCTTGTGAGTTAATGCCCTCGCCTGCCGCACGCCATCGAGGCCAATCACGGGGTCGGGATTCGCCTTGCTCCGGGTCTCGAAGACCGGACCGATCGCCAGATAGTCCGCACTGGTCTTGTCAGCCTCAGCGAGTTGCTTGGTGTTATGGGTCGAGACGCCCAGCCAGAGCCGGTCACCGATCACTGCTCTGGCGCCTTCGGGCGATAGATCATCCTGCCCTACGTGGACTCCGTCGAAGCCCGCAGCCAGGCACAAATCTGCCCGATCGTTCATGATCAATTTGACGGAAGCGGGGAGGCAACGTTTCAGCTCCCTGGCCTGTTCCAGCATCTGGCGGGCATTGCCCGATTTGTTTCGGTATTGCAGGAGCGTAACTCCACCGGCGACCAGTTCGCGGGCTGCCAGGCAAAGGCCTTTTGTATCCGGGAACGAAGACGCATCGAGAATAGCGTAGAGGCGGGGAAGGGTAATCATCGCAGGTTGCGTGGGGCGGGTGCCCTCGCCCGCCGCTTTGACTTAGACTTTACTTACGAAAATTGACCCGTCTTGCAGACCAGCAATCAACATCCAGACAAAACCAAATTCAAGGGCGGCGGGCGAGGGCGCCCGCCCCACACTCCCCTCTCTCTCTCTAATGCTTTTCTGCCTTGCCCTGGGACAGAAATCTTTCTATGAACGTGGTATTCACATTCCCGGCGCGAAAGTCAGGATCGGCCAGGATCCTGCGGTGCAGCGGAATGGTGGTGAAGATGCCCTCGATGATGAACATCTCCAAAGCGCGCGCCATGCGCGACACCGCTTCGCCGCGATCTTTGCCTCGCACGATCAGCTTGGCAATCAGGGAATCGTAATACGGCGGGATCACGCCTTCCGCGTAAGCGGCGGTATCGATGCGCACCCCGGTTCCGCCGGGCGGATTGAACGTGGTAATGCGGCCCGCCGAGGGCGTGAACTTTTCCGGATGCTCGGCATTGATGCGGCATTCGATGGCGTGCCCGCGATGCAGGATGGGGCCGTGCAGCACGTTCTCCAGGCGCTCGCCCGCAGCCAGCAGGATCTGGCTCTTGACCAGGTCCACATCCGTCACCATTTCCGTGACCGGATGCTCCACCTGGATTCGCGTGTTCATCTCGATGAAGTAGAGCCGGCGATCTTCATCCATCAGAAACTCGATGGTGCCGGCGTTCACATAGCCGACGTCGGAAAGCGTCTTGCAAAGGACCTGCCCGATCTGCTCGCGCAGTTCCGGAGTGACCTGGGTGGAGGGAGATTCTTCCAGCAGCTTCTGGTGACGCCGCTGGATGGAGCACTCGCGTTCGCCCAGGCTGACCACGTTTCCATACTGGTCGGCCAGAATCTGGAATTCAATATGACGCGGCCGCTCCACAAATTTTTCCATGTAGAGATCGCCGTTGCCGAACGCTGCCGCCGCCTCGGAGGACGCCGCCTTGAACAGTGCGGGCAGTTCTTCTTCGCTGCGCACAATGCGCATGCCGCGCCCGCCTCCGCCCGCCGACGCCTTAATGATCACCGGGAATCCGACCTGGCGGGCCCATTCCATGGCCTCGCCGTCACTGGCCAGAATTCCGTCCGAGCCGGGCAGAATGGGAACTCCGGCACGCTTCATTGCCGCCCGCGCTTTTTCTTTTTCGCCCATCAGGCGGGTGATTTCAGGTGGCGGCCCAATGAACTTGATGTTGCAGGTCTCAGCGACTTCCGCGAAGTTGGCGTTTTCCGCGAGCAACCCGTAGCCGGGATGGATGGCGTCCACATTGGCGATTTCCGCGGCGCTGATAACAGATGGAATGTTGAGATAGCTCTGCGCCAGTTGCGGCGGGCCAATGCAAATCGCTTCGTCGGCGAAACGTACGTGCAGTGAATTGCGGTCGGCCTCGCTGTAAATCGCCACCGTGCGGATGCCCAGTTCCTTGCAGGCGCAGATCACCCGCAAGGCAATTTCTCCGCGATTTGCAATCAGTATCTTCTTGAACATGCGTTAGATCGGGCGGCAAGAAACATGTGGGGACAGCCGCCCTCGGCTGTCCGGCGGAGCGACGCTCCGCTATTGTGATTCCCGGCAAAATGCTGTCGAGCGCTGCTCGACCGGACAGCCGAGGGCGGCTGTCCCCACATGATTATTTCTGCGGCCTGATGGCGAACAGCTCCTGCCCATACTCGATCGGCGCATTGTTCGCGACCAGCTTCTTCACGATCTCTCCCGCCACGTCCGACTCGATCTCATTCATCAACTTCATGGCTTCCACGATGCACAGAATCTGGCCGGCTTCCACCATGTCTCCAGGCTTCACGAAGGGCGGAGATCCAGGCGACGGCGACTCGTAGAATGTGCCCACGATGGGCGAACGCACAATGTGCAGGCCTTCCTCGGGCGCGGGAGGCGCAACGACGGGCACAGAAGAGCCAGCGGGCGGAGTGGCGGCGGCCGGCGAAGCGCCAAGTTCCGGAGCCGCAGGCGGCGCCGCTTGCACGGTAAAGAAGCGCGCGTCCGCGGCGGAGGCCGAGGCCACAGCCGCGGTTCCCCGCCTGATCCGCACTTTGACATCTCCGCGCTCCAGTTCGAACTCGGAGATGTCTTTCTCAATTAAGAACTCAATGAGTTCTTTCAGCTCTTTCTGATTCATCGTATGCGCTGATTCATCGTACGGTGGGACCGACTTCTGCCTTCTTGGGCGTCCGCCGGAAGGGCACGATCACTCTGCCCGGAGCACCTCCCGGCGCCCGGGATGACAGCATTTCAAATCGCCACAAGTTCTTTGCTGGTGGGTGTCAAAACCTCGCACCCTCCTTCCGTGACCAAAACCATGTCTTCAATGCGCACGCCCCACTTCCCGGGAACATAAACGCCGGGCTCGACCGTGATCACCATCCCTGGTAGCAAGACCTCAGGCTGTCCGGCAGCCAGGCGCGGCGCCTCGTGGATTTCCAAGCCTACGCCGTGACCCGTCGAATGCATGAAATATTTTGCTAACCTACTGCTTTGCAATGACTTGCGGGCGATATGATCGATTTCCCCCGCCTTGATGCCCGGCTTCACACCGTCCACTGCAGCCTGCTGCGCCTGCTGCACCGCCTGGTAAACTCCGCGAGCCTCCACCGAGGGGCGACCCACATATACGGTGCGGGTCATATCGGAACAATAACCCGCGAGTATAACACCGAAGTCGCAGACCACGAACCCCTCGGCTGGGATGGCGGCGCGCGAAGCCCGTCCGTGGGGCAGGGCCGAGCGCGCTCCCGAAGCAATAATAGTCTCAAAGGACATGGCCTCGGCCCCGGCCTTGCGCGCGGCATACTCCATTTCCGCGGCCACGTCCGTTTCGCGGACGCCGGGACGGATGGCCTCAAGCGCGCGGTCGAACAAACTAGAACCCAGATTGACCGCGGACCTAAGGCAGGCAATCTCTTCCTCGTCCTTTATCGATCGAGCCTGCTCAATTAGGGCCGGGGCCTCGCGCAACCGGAGACTTGAGGGCAGAGCCGCTGCGAGCCTGGATCGGGTGGCCACGGTCATGTGGTCACCCTCAATCCCGATCCTGGCCGGGGAAGCCCCACGCCCGCTCTTCGGTTTCGTGGACAACCGGTTCGCGGACAGCCACGCAGCGGCGGCGGCCAGCGGCCCATTACGCGCGATCACGATCTTCGCCCCTTTCACCTCGGCTCGCGCCTGCCCGGTATAGCGCCCATCGGTAAAGAGCACCCGATTCTTTCCTGTGATCACGAGAATGCCCGCGCTGCCGGTGAATCCGCAGAGATAGCGAATATTAGGAGGATG
>DATGYF010000674.1:0-10681 GCA_035298145.1 Terriglobales bacterium
TCTGGAGCGGGAGACGGGGGTCGAACCCGCGACTTCGACCTTGGCAAGGTCGCGCTCTACCACTGAGCTACTCCCGCTCGGCGGATTTGATTATAAACAGGTGGCGAGATTGCGGCAATGATGGTGGAGGCAAAGGAGGGGTTCGTTCGAATCTTAGTCAATGACGAAGCCCTCGGGCCGGTGATGGCGATCTAATTCGCTCTCCGCTTCACGCTTGCACGAGCGGGGGCGCTCGCGCCTACATTAACCCTGCATGGATTGGGCGGTGATGCGGTTGCGGACGTCCCATAATTCTTTGTAGAAGAGGTGTTCCATGCGCTGGTGCAGGACTTCGACCGGCGTGCCCATGGTGCCGACCACGCCGCCGCCGATGATGCGTTGGGCCAGTTTGAGGTGGTGAAAGCGAAAGAGGTGGACGCGTTCGTCAAAATCGAGCAGACGCTCGGCCACGTCGTGCAAACCGAAAAATTCAGCGTGGCGGCGATAGAGTTCGTCCACGGTGAGGTTGAGTTTGCTCAACTGGGAGTTGAAGGCTTCGCCGAGGCGGGGGCCGATGTGCAGCAGCCCGAGAAAACCGGGAGAGTCGAGGCCGCTGCCGTGTCCCAGGCCGGCGCGAATCAGGTGGTAGTCGTAAGGAGTGATGGTCTCCAGTTCGTGCAGCATGGAGATGGGATACTCCAGCATGTGATTGCCCCGGCGCAGGAGCTGGGCGGAGTTGAAGAAGTCTCCCTGGGCAATCAAGGCGCGGGCCCGTTCCAGCTCCCAGGCGACGCCTTTCAGCAGCAGCTCTGACGCCTGGTGCACGACCAGGAAGGTCATCTCATCCGGGTGGCGGAATTCCTCCGGACTTTTCTGCAAGGCCAAGAGTTCATCGGTACGCAGATAGCGTTCGTAGTCCGATGCGCCTTTGCCCGGCAGAATGGGTTTTCGCAGGTCATCCATGCTGATTATCCTGGTGCAGGAGCCGCATCGTCGCGGATAGAAGAATTCTGCGGCAACCGTTCCCTTCTTTCGCCCCCCTTCGGGGCTCGCACTCGATCCACCATTTACCCACGGCTTACGCCGTGGGCTTTATTCTTGCGCCGCTCCGCGGCTCATTGCTGCGGCGTCACGGCCGTGAACTTCATGCCCGACTTCGGGGTAGTCACGAGTGGCCAGCCCACTGCGGGTCCTTTTCCGGGGCCACGATCTCGCCGTCGCGCATATGAATGATGCGATCGCCGTAGCTGGCCGCTTCCGGGTTGTGGGTGATCATGAGCACGGTCTGGCCCAGTTCCCGGTTGGAGTGGCGCAGCATGGCCAGCACGATCTCGGAGTTTTTCGAGTCCAGATTGCCGGTGGGTTCGTCGGCCAAAACGATGGCCGGCTTGTTGATCAAGGCGCGAGCCAGGGCCACGCGCTGCTGCTCGCCCCCGGAAAGCTCAGACGGCCGGTGAGGCAGGCGCTTCTCCAGTCCCAGCAGGCCCACGATCTTGTTGAAGTATGTGGCATCGCGAACGCCGTTGGCGCCGGCAATATCAACCGCGATATCAATATTCGATTGTGCGTTCAGGGTAGGCAGCAGGTTGAATTTCTGGAAGACGAATCCGATCTTGCGCTTGCGCAGCCGGGTGCGTTCGGCATCGGAGAGTTGCGCGAAGTCGTCACCGTCGATGATGACGTGTCCGGAATCGGCGCGAGTCAATCCACCCAGCAGATAGAAAAGAGTCGATTTACCGCTGCCCGAGGGGCCTACGACGCTGACAAATTCTCCCTTTTGCACACTAAAGGAGATACCGCGGAGGGCGGGAACGTCAATTTTGCCCACACGGTAGGTCTTGCGCAGTTCAACGGCTTCGATGAAGGCAGGCATCCAACAGATTGATATTACACGAAGGCTGCAGTGCGCGGGTCGTCGTCGGCATCGACTGGCCGAGCCAGGTTCCATGGCGAACTTTGCGGCGCCTTTGCGAACTTTGCAGTAAAGGGTTTTGCCTTGCGACGAAAATTTAAAGCTTTAAACCGCAAAGGTCGCAAAGAACAGCCGCGAAGAACGCAAAGACTGCTGAAGTCAGTTGACTATCGATGTAAAAGTCGCCGCGTGGACAGCGCTTCAGGCGGCGCCGATTCTATCCGCGGGATGCGCTGGTGACACGGCGCGTTTGGGGCCGCGCTTGCGCACCAATAACAGGCGAATTCGTTCCAGCAACTCTGCCGGCGCATACATGCCTTTGGGCAGGAAGACGTCCGCCCGGGTGTCGCGATCGTAGATTCGGACTTTTCCGGAGAGCAGAATGGCTGGAGTTTGCGGCGAGAGCGTCTTGATGGCGTCGATGAGTTTGCTGCCGTCCACCCCGGGCATCACCAGGTCGGTGAGCACCAGATCGACGCCGCCTCTCTTGAACACTTCCAAAGCGTCTTCCCCGCTGTTGCATGCGATCACGCGATAGCCGCGGGTCTCGAGCATGACCTTGCGGATGGAAAGGGACTGTTCGTTGTCGTCAACACAAAGGATGGTTCGTTTCGGCTTCATTCCGGCTTTGTTCCTGCTTCCAAGATGGCAACCTGACCGTGATGAAGGCGCCAGAGGCTTAAGACCTTTTGGTTGATATGGAGAACTCAGAGCGAGACAAAATCCTAAGGCCAGAAAGGCCGGCTGTAAAGTGGCGCCGATGCTAATGGTCAATTAGCCCCATTGAAAAAGATTCGGGCTTGTGCATGGGCATATTTTTTCGCGCAAAGGCAGCGCAGCGCTTCAGAAAGAAACTTCTCCGCGCAGGACTTCCACAACATTTCCTCCGACGCGAACGTTAACCACTCTGTTATCCACACGAGACGCGCGCACAAAAATCCGGCTGGGGCGAAGCATTTCAATTCCCTGTTCGATGAGCACGCGTTCGTCGGGCTGGGCGACACCGTGGGCCACCATCCAGGCGGTGGCGCAGCCGGCGGCGGAACCGGTGGCCGGGTCTTCGCCACCGTAGAACAGCATGCGAGCGTGCAGGCGGGCGGCGCGATCGACGGTCTCGCGAGCCACGAAATAAAAAAACTGGCCGCCCCCGGTCTGCTTTAGATACTCGCCAGCCCTGACCAGGTCCACCTGCAGCCGGCGGATCACATCCAGTCCCCGCAGCGGAACAATGGTGAAGGGCAGGCCGGTAGAAATGGTCTGGATGGGCAGCGAAGGATCGATGTCGCCGTCGCGCAGGCTGGTCGCGCGTACGACGGTTTCACGATCGTGAATCAGCCCGAGCTTGGGGTCCACCTGGGTCATCTCTCCGAAAACGGGCTGGCCCGGGCTGTCTTCGAAGCGGACGGGAACCCGGCCTGCGTTCAGGTCGAGAACAACTTCGGTGGCGCCTGTCGAACCGCGCAAGGCGAAAGCCGTGCCCAGCGTGGGGTGTCCGGCAAAGGGCAGCTCTTCCTGCACAGTGAAGATGCGAACCCTTACGCCCCGTTCCCGCTCGATGGCGGGATCACGAGGCAGGACAAAGGTAGTTTCGGAGAGATTCATCTCCCGCGCCAGGGCCTGCATATCCAGGTCGCTGAGGCCGCGTCCGTCGGGAAACACGGCCAGGGAATTGCCCTCGAAGGGGCGGGAAGAAAAGACGTCAAGTTGCAGGAAGGGGAAACGGCGAAGCTCGGGGCTCATGGCGATTTATTGTAGTGCGGGTCGGACAGTCCTGTCCGACGCCTTTGACTTTGATGTTGATGGCCAGAATAAGTCGCACCAAATTCCAAACCAAAATCGACTTCAAGAGCGGAAGACAGGAGTGTCCGTCCCGCACTGTCAACTTCAGTCCGGCGTCTCCTACCCAGACAAAAATCGACTTCAAAGCGGAAGACAGGAGTGTCCGACCTGCACTGTCAACTTCAGTCTTGCGTCTCCCACCCTAACCAAAATCGACTTCAAGAGCGGAAGACAGGAGTGTCCGCCCCGCACTGTCAACTTCATTCCGGCGTCTCCCACCCTGTCTCTCCAAAAGACGGAGAGACGAGGGTGGGGCACCCCGGGGTGTCGGACCCACACCAGGAGGCACGTTTGACTGAATTTTGGTGGCCGCGTATTCTAGGCAGTGATGCGACAGCGCTTCATGCCCGTCGTCCGGTGTTGTTGTAGGCCGACGCCGGGGTGTGGGTAGCGCCGCAGGATTTTACGACACCCACCCGGCCCCAATCGGGTGGGTTTCTTTTTTTGCCTGGTTCTTGCCCGTTTTTGAAAGCCTCGGCGGGAGCAGATTGGAATCCCGGCCTTCCGGGATGGTCAAAATTTACGACTGAGGAGAACAAACCATGAGTGCGTTACCTGTTACCCCACCAGCAACTCAAGCTACATCCAGCGTTCCGCGCATTAACGACGTCGCGCCCGATTTCACCGCCGAAACGACGCAAGGCACGATCCATTTTCACGAGTGGATCGGCGACGGCTGGGCCATCCTGTTTTCGCATCCCAAAGACTTTACTCCGGTATGCACCACCGAACTGGGCTACATGGCCGGGTTGCAGCCGGAATTCGCCAAGCGCAACACGAAAATTATCGGCCTGAGCGTTGACCCGGTAAGCAGCCATGGCAAGTGGGCAGCCGACATCGAAGAGACCCAGGGCCACAAAGTAAATTACCCGATGATTGGCGACCCGCAGCTGAAGATCGCCAAGCTTTATGGCATGCTGCCCGCCGAGGCCGGCGAGAGCTGTGAAGGACGCACGGCCGCGGACAACGCCACCGTGCGCACGGTATTTGTGGTGGGTCCGGACAAGAAAATCAAGCTGCAGCTCAGCTATCCCATGAGCACGGGACGAAACTTCGACGAACTCTTGCGCGTTCTGGATTCGATGCAGCTGACGGCAAAGCACAAGGTGGCTACGCCGGTGAACTGGAAGCCGGGCGACGAAGTCATTATTCTGCCCTCGGTATCCAATGAAGAAGCGCAGCAGAAATATCCCGCGGGCTGGAAGTCGCCCAAGCCCTATCTGCGCATCGTCCCGCAACCGAAGTAGGTGACAAGGCAAGTCTCGCCACGGATTTTCGCGGATCAACACGGAGTTTTCGGAGTTCTGATCCGTGAGAATCCGTGGCTTTTTTGTTCTGACGCGCTATCCCACCGCAAGCAACTGCTCCTCTCTTAATGATCATCTCAAGCGCACGTGAGCGATTCGCGCCACGCAAGGAGGACTCTTATGAGCATCTGGACAATACTGTTTGTGGTGCTGCTGATCGCCTGGATCGGTGGGTTTACTGTATTCCATGTAGCCGGCGGCCTGATTCATCTTTTGCTGGTGCTTGCCGTGATTTCATTGATCGTGCATTTTGTCACGGGGGCACGGACGGCCTGATGATTTGCTGGAGCAGTGAAAAGCCCCGCCGCCGAAAGGCTGCGGGGCTTTTTCAACATAGTGAATCTACTGCTGGCAAGAATCGCTTACCATCTTTACATCCGTAACTTTCAAGTGACCATGCTCTTCGTTGCTCTTGGTCATGCCGCTATCTTTGGCGGCGTCTTTGGCGTCTTCCTTCATGTTGTGCATCTTGGCGTTCGACACCACCCCGGTCGCGGTCACGGTATGGCCCACATGATCGGCGAGAGCCACATTACTGCTCTTCACCTCCCAGGTGCTCCCATCGTTGGCCTTGAGCAGGAATTCGTTGGCACTATCACCCTTCGAAAGACAACCTGTGATGTCGCGGGTCTCCGCCTTTGACTTGGCAAACCCAAGTGAAGCGCTGAAACACGCAAGAATTACCAGCAGCAGCACTTTATTAATTTTCATCTTCTCCTCCTTGACTAAGACGACCGAAATGGGCGCGCTGCTGAGATGATCGAAACCACGGCGGCGCTGCTTGGGGCTGCTCGCGCTTGAACTCAATCTCCCAGCCAGGCGCCCAGCCCCTGCAGCGGCTCCACGTAGTCGCAGACGATTTTTGTCGCACCGACCAGTGGCACCGCGAGGATGAGGCCCATCCCGCCCCAGATCCAGGCCCAGAACAGCAGCGACAGGCTTATGGCCAGCGGGTTCAGCCGTAACCGTTTGCCTACGATTTTCGGATAAAGAACGTTCATGGTCAGGACGTGCAGAACGATCACGGTGACCAAGATGATGACGACTCCAGTCTTGTCCACGACCCCGATCGCGGCCGCCAGAGGCGGAAGCAGGGCCAGGAATACTCCCAGATAGGGGACCAGACTGGCGAATCCGCTGATTACTCCCAGAAAATAGAAGTACGGAATACCCAGCCGCCAGAACACGATCGCGCTGACCAGCGCATTGATGAGACCCACTAGAACATTGCCGGCGATGAAGCTGCGGATCATCGCCGATATCCTGCCGACGGTACGGTGGGCCACCAGCCGGTGCTCCTTGGGGAAGAGCCGCACCGTCGCGGCGTGGGCGTGGGCCTTCCAGGTGAGCATGAAATACACAAGAAACGGAATAAACGTAATCGCCAGGAATACCTCTCCCAGAGGCCCGCTGCCTGCAGAGATGACTCGTGACAGACCGGGTGCCTCCTGCACTTCGACCGGGAGAGGAGCTTTGCCGGTTCTCGGGGAAGCAATCACCGTACGGGTGCTCTCTTCAATCTGGCGGGTTTGCGCCCGCAGGTCGGCCAGGGTGGACTGAATTTTCCCGGAGTATCTGGGCAATTGCGTGGCGAAATCAACGGCTCGACCGTAGAAGAACGAGGTAAGACCGCCGGCCACGACCACCAGCAGGACTACCGCGAACAGAGCTCCAACCGCGCGGGGGATGCGGATGCGGGAGAGAACGCTCACCACCGGTTCCAGCACGAAGGCCAGGAGTACGGAAACCAGCGTGGTGATGAGGACAAACTTGAGCAGATAAATCAACCCCAGGACCGCGATCACCGCCACCACGATCTGCGCCACCGATCCGGCTTTAATGGAAGCCTGCAGAACTTCCGCTTCCTCCTGCAGATCAGCGGTGAGAGCGTCGGGTTGGACGCGTCCCTGTTCTGGCGTCACGACCGCTTGATTTGAGTCTGGGACAACGGGAAGCTCGGGCAAGCCGGTTCCCGCGGGTGGCGACGGTATCATCAGAGACCTCTCCGAATGCGTACGCTGGCGGAGGATATGTCCATCACAAGGTTACCTCTGGGAATTGTGCTTCCGGTAAGAATAGCCACTGCAATCCGCGCATTGGTAGGCGAGAGGCAGGCGCCCTTTTTCCAAAAGGAAGCCGGATGCCTGCCTGGTGGGGGGATCACAAGTGGAAACTAGAAGCATGGGCAGAGAATAGCGAGCAGGGCGCGGCGCCACAATCCTGTCTAGTCGGTAATTTCATTCCGGAAGAACCTGTAGGGCGACTTTGTGGTTAGACCAGACATTCCCCAAAATTGGCCGTCGCGGTTCTTACACCCGGCGGAGTGGCGGCAACGCCCCAGTTCGCTTTGCCATCCAAGGCTGCCGTGCCTCCATCAGCCAGACTTCCGGTGAGTTCTTCGCTGCGACCGAAGTTTCCTCCGAAGCAGGAGGCGATGTTTCGCGAAACTCTCATGCAGTTGAACCGCTGCCGGGTACCGTACGTCGTCTCCGGGGCATTCGCGCTGCAGGTGCATACCGGGATCTGGCGCGCCACCAAGGACCTGGACTTGTTTCTTACGCCGGAAGACGTGCCGGCGGCCCTGCGGTGTCTCAGGAAAAATGGTTTTCGCTGCGAAGTAAAAGATCCGGTCTGGCTGCACAAAGCGCATCGCCACGGATTTTTCATCGACCTGATTACCGGCATGAGCAATGCCGTGATTACGGTGGACCGGTCCTGGATCGAGAATGCGCGCCCGGCGATGGTGCTGGATGTGCGAGCACGCGTGCTGGCAGCGGAAGAACTGCTGGCCTCGAAACTCTTCGTAGTGCGGCGCGAGCGCTTCGACGGGGCTGACATCGCGCACATCATCTATGCCAGCCAGGGAAAGCTTGACTGGGAGAGGATTCTTGCCCTGGTGAAGGAGCATTGGGAAATCCTGCTCTTTGCCCTGGTGCTCTACCGCTACGTTTATCCCGCATACAGTCACTACGTGCCGTCGTGGGTGTGGCAGAGGTTGCTGGTTCGTTTTTCCAATGAACTGACGGACAGCAATCCTGCCGCGCAATTCCGCGGCAGCCTGGTGGACGACAAGATGTTTGCCATCGACGTGTCAGAATGGGGGATGGAGGACATCCTGGGCGTTCGTCGCGCGCAGGCCGCGGTAGCCGCACCCCGCGCTCGGGCCTTGAGCGCGGCCGGACGGAAGTGAATCCATGAGAATTGGCGCCACCGCCGACCTGCATTTCTTCTCTCCCCGATTCGGGGCGATTCAGGAACAGCTCGCGCCGGTCCGGGACATGGCGGACCTGCTGGTGATCGCGGGTGACCTGACGAACTACGGCAAGCCGGCTGAGATGGAGCAATTATTGAACTCATTGGTCCGGCTGCGCCTCCCTATCGTGGCCGTCCTGGGAAATCACGACTACGAAAGCGGAGCGCAAGCGGAACTTACGCGCATGATGACCGAAGCCGGCATTAAACTTCTCGACGGTACCGCCTACGAGCGGGATGGCATCGGCTTTGCCGGCACAAAAGGATTTCCGGGAGGATTCGGCAGGGGAGCGTTGACCGCATTCGGCGAGATTGAAGTCAAGGCCTTCGTTCAGGCCGCGATCGATGAAGCCCTGAAGTTGGAACGCGCCATGGCGCAACTGCGAACTTTGAAGCGCGTAATTGTGCTGCATTATGCTCCGGTTGCGGACACGGCGCGGGGCGAGTCCCCTGAAATCTATCCCTATCTCGGCAGTTCGCGCCTGGCCGAGGTGATCGATCGTCATGGGGCGGACATGGTGCTGCACGGACATGCTCATCATGGCTTTCCCGACGGGAAGACCACCGCCGGCATTCCGGTGCACAACGTCGCCCTGCCCATCCTGCAGAGTCAGAGCCCACCCGCGGTTTTCCGCATGTTTGATATGTAGAGGCCGTGTGGGTCGGACACTCCTGTCCGACGCTTTTGACTTTTTGCACGTAAATGAAACCCAACATCAGGTTCAAAAGCGTTGGACAGGAGTGCCCGACCCACACAACCGCTCCCTGGTTCTCAGGTTATTTTTCTGGGCCGCTACAGACTGTATCTGATCGTGCAGTGCGCGGGGCTGGGGTAATCTACGCCAGCCTCAAAGGCGAATGGATAACGGGCCCGGTTAGAGAATCTGACTATTCGAAGGAGCCTTCAATGAGATTGAACATGCTGAAAGCCATCGCGCTTGTTCCTGTGCTGTTGATCGGACTGGCTTGCCAGCGGGCGTCGCAGACCGCAACCAGCGATGACAACTCTTATAAAGACAGCGTTAAACAGGCCCTGCAACAGGCGGAACTGCAGGACGTCACCGTGGATGAGGACAAGGACAAGAACACGATCACGCTGGGAGGCAAGGTCCACTCTGAGAACGCCAGGCAGCAGGCCGGGGAAGTCGCGAAGGCGGCGGCCGCCAATCGGACCATCGCCAACGAGATCAGCGTTCAGCCGGTGGGAGCGGAGTCCGAGTCCAAGGAAATTGCATCCGACCTGGATACTTCGATCGAGAAGATATACAAGGCCTCACTGACGGCCCACGGGTTGGACAAGCAGCACATCCGCTTCGACGCCAAGAATGGTGTTCTCACTCTCAAGGGCAGCGTGAAGACACCAACCGAACGAAATCGGGCCGAGCAACTGGCGCAGGCAACGCCTAATGTTCGACAGGTCCTGAATCAGATCGATGTCAGCCGGTAACCTGGCCGTGCTGATGACCGTGAGCTACGACGGGTGACGGTTCGAGCCGGGCGGCGACTGGCTGCGCGGCTCGATACCGGTAGTACAGCAAAGACGTAAGGGAGAGTACAGAGACAACCCGATAGACCATGCGGCTCGCCATGTCTAAGCTGTGGGAGCCTTGATGCCGGGCTGTTCGAAGTTGGGGGAAACGAACTTGGCTGCCATCACTGCTGCGAACCTCATTATTCTGAAAGACAGGACATCGCTGGCCGAGGATGAGCCTGCGCTTCTGGCCCGCGCGAAAGCAGGCGACCGGCAGGTGCTTTCCGCTCTCTATCATGAGCATGCCGGGCGAATCTATTCCCTGAGCCTGAGGGTCACGGAAGATGTAAACGCCGCGGAGAACCTGACTCGGGATATTTTTGTCGAAGCCTTCACCGGCCTGGATGCGGTTACCGATGATGCCGCGTTTGCCGCCCGGCTTTATTATTGCGCGGCAAAGAAGTTGCTGGCGAACGGGCTCAAACGCCCGACCCCCAAAGCTTCGGGCATCGGCTCGCACAGCATCAGCATCTCAGCTTCGCCGGGCGGAGAGATTTTGGCCGTATATCCTGAGTAGGTCGATGAAACTATGACACCTCAAAGACGCGTATCGGTGAAGCAATTGCCCTTGCAACTGAAATCGGGACAGGTCCGAGACTTTCTCCGCGAAGTGACGCCGCTCCTCACCGGCGACCGGCCCTGCGTCGTGTTTGATTTCTCCCAGGTCACAGAGATCGACAGCGCCGGCGTGGACATGTTGCTGCACTGCATGGAACAGGCCATGAAGCAGAACGGGGATTTGAAACTCGCCGCCATCCCTCCCTCGTCTGCCGTCATACTGGAGTTGACCCGAGTCGATCGTTTGTTTGAGATCTTTGGCACCGTTTCCGAGGCCGTGGACAGTTTCTACGGCTTTTCCGT
>DATGYF010000675.1:0-3986 GCA_035298145.1 Terriglobales bacterium
ATCCCGGCCTGCTCGCGTCCGTCCGAACTGTAGGCCACACCCGACTCCGCGCCCACTTCGGTGAATCCGCCTTTGCAGTCGTTGTGGTAGAGCAGACTGGGCGAGGAATCGTTGGCCACGTACAGATCGAGGCATCCATCCCGGTCATAGTCCAGCCACAGCACCCCCAGCCCGTAGTAGCTGTCGGGATCGATATTCAGTTTCTCGGTTACATCGGTGAAGGTGCCGTTGCCGTTGTTGTGATAAAGGCGGTCGCGGCCGCCTTTGAGTCCGCGTGGGCCGCAGGAAACCGCAATGCCGCGATAGGTGCAGAAGGGGCCTTGCCCGAATTCGGGGAGATGATCGAGGTCAAGGTCCACGTAGTCGGCCACGTAGAGGTCGAGGTTGCCGTCGTTGTCGTAGTCGCCAAAGGCTGCGCTGGTGCCCCAGCGTCCGGCGTTTCCTACGCCCGCTTTGCCGGTGACATCGCTGAACGATCCATCGTGGTTGTTGTGGTAAAGCACTCCGCCATCGAGATAAGTGATGTAGAGATCTTCCCACCCGTCGTTGTCGTAGTCGCCGACGGCAATCCCGAAGCCCCAGCCGCAGTGCGTGATTCCAGCCCGGGCGCTGACGTCGGTGAAGGTTCCGTCGTGATTGTTATGGTAGAGCTTGCCGGGATGACACTTGCCGGAGCGCACATCTTCGAGCGTGGAACCGTTGACCAGGAAGATATCCATCCAACCATCATTGTCGTAGTCGAGGGCCGCCACCCCGCCGCACATGGATTCCATGATGTAGGGCTTTTCAGCGCCTCCACAGGTGAGGCGGAAATCGATGCCGGAGGCGCGGGTGACGTCGGCAAAGGACACGGAAGCTGCGGCCCCGGGCTTGGCCGCTCTTGAAGGCGCCGGCCGCGCGGGTCGAGCTTGCCCCTGGGCTGCGCCGATAAACAGAAAAAGGGCCGCGGCAATTGCGGTCGCGGTGACCCCTGAGGGAAGGAAGCGCTTAGCCAGGCTCACTGAGGTCGGCCCGTGGCCATGCCTCCCATTTCCGGCTGGGCTTTCTTCAGTTCCGCAAAGCGTTGCCATTCCTGCCGGGCCTGGTCTGTCTTGCCCAGCTTCTGCAGGGCGCGAGCCAGTTGGTAGTGCGGGCTGGGATCGCCGGGCTTCAGCTCGATACAGCGCTGCAGTTCGGTCACGGCGGCTTCCGTGTCGCCGCCAAGCAGCGATGCCTTTCCCAGATCATAGGCCGGGTCTGCATTGCCGGGATCAAGTTCGGTGGCCCGCTTCAGGTGGGGCAGAGCTTCCTTCACTTCGCCGGTTTCGAGCAGACAATGTCCGAGCTGATAGAGAAGCTGAGGATTGTCGGGAGAGCGGACAAGTTCTTTCCGGTATTCGGCGATGGCTTCCGGGTTGCGTCCCAGGCTGGCATAGGCGAAACCCAGGTGATAGTGCCCGAGCGGCGTATTGGGATCAATGCGCAGCGCGGTCTGGAACTGTTCGATCGCCTGCACCGTGCGGTTCGTGTTCTGGTAGGCGCGTCCTAGGAGGACATGGGCAACGGGGTGGGAAGGCTGAAGTTTAATGGCCTTTTCCAGTTCGTCGGCGGCGGGTGCATATTGACTCTGCTGGAGCGACACCAAAGCCAGGTCGAAGTGAATGTCGAAATGGCCGCCATCGAGGGCTTCTGAACGCCGCAGAGTCTCCAGCGCCAGCGCGTTCTGCCCCGCCTTAAAGTAGGCGAGTCCGAGCCAATGCTGGAGTTGCGCGTCTTGCGGCCAGCGGGCGGCGGCTTCGCGCCCGACCTGGATGGCCTCTGTCAGCCGGCCCAACTGGAGAAGGCTCAGCACCAGGCCCCGGTTGGCGGGAAGATTCTCCGGAGCGATTTGCCGGGCGCGCTCGAAGCTGGCGGCGGCGCGCGGATAGTCGTCGGCATCGAGCGCAGCCTGGCCGCCGCGCAGCAGCTCCTGAACCCCCGGCGATTGCGCCCAGGTGATGCTGCCGGCCAGCAAAGCCAGGCAGACCGCGAGGCGCCGGAAATTTGGCCGCATGAGCACCACCGTCCAGAATCCTAACGGTTCGACCGGACGGGTGCAATTCGCCGAGGGAAGAAAGTAGCGCCGGCATCTTGCCGGCTGTCGCGAGGGCATCCCGCCCTCGATGCGCCGGGCACGCCCGAGGCCGTGTTGCAACCTGGACGCGAGCAAGAAGTAGAGTAGCGGGTCCACCAAGAGCCGCGAAACGGCGCCAGATTAATAAGGCCCACGGCGCAAGCCGTGCGTAAAAGCGTCCCGCCCTCGTCGCGGCGGGCGGGACGCCCGCCGGACAGCCGCCGGGACGGCGGCGCTACCAAAACCAGAGCTGCTAGAATCTCCTGCGATGCGAAAGCGCTTTGGATTTGTCTTACTGATCCTCCTCGCGGGGTTCCTGTTTGCCGAGGAGCCGGTGAAATTCGACCCCCTGCCGGTCCCCGCCACCAACAATGCGGTCACCAGTGTAAAAAGCCGGGGCTCGTTGTTGATCTACTCGCTGATGGGTATGGGGGCGAAGAAAACCTGGGACGCGGTCAGCAATGCCGCCTACACGCTCGACCCCTACACCGGAAAATGGGCCGAGATGCACTCGGTCCCCGGCACCGTTGGACGTCTGGCGGCGACGGCGGTCGGGGCTCGGGAGCACGTGTTCCTTTTCGGCGGCTATGTGGTCGATGGTCAAGGGGGCGAGAACACTTTGCCCGACGTCAATGTGTACGAACCCCTGACCGATCGCTGGTTTCGCGCCGAAGACCTGCCGGTTGCGGTGGACGATTCGGTCGCCGGGGTCTATCGCGATCGCTACATCTACCTTGTGAGCGGATGGTCGAAGACCGACGCGGTGAACAACGTCCAGGTCTATGACGCGCAGAAAAACAAATGGTCGCAAGCCACGCCGATCCCCGGCACGCCTGTGTTCGGCCATGCCGGCGCAGTGGTCGGAGACACGATTGTGTACATCGACGGCGTGCGCAAGAACCCGGCGCCCGGCCAGTCCAAGTACACCACCAGCGATGAATGCTGGATGGGCAAGATCGATCATCACGATATCACCAGGATTCAATGGACCAAGTTGCCCAACCATCCGGGGACGGCGCGTTACCGCATCGCGGCGGGAGGTTCGGAGAAAGACCAGAAGATTTATTTTTCCGGCGGGACCGACAATCCCTACAACTACAACGGCATCGGCTACAACGGAGAGCCGGCGCAGCCTTCCCCGGTGACCTTCGCCTTCAACCTTCGTACCAGCAAGTGGGAAACCATCAACCTGCATACGCCCCAGCCCACCATGGACCATCGCGGCCTGGTGGTTCTCCCCGAAGGTTTAGTGGTGATCGGCGGCATGGAGAAGGGACAGCAGGTGACGTCGCGAGTGACCATCCTGCCCAAGCCAGGGAAAACAAAGTAGCCGGTGTGGGTCGGACACTCTTGTCCGACGCCTTTGACCTTGGTTTGGATTTGTCCGCTGTTTTGACCTTGGTCTGGATTTTCCGCAAGACGGACAACCCACGATCAAGTTCAAAGGCGGCGGGCGAGGGCGCCCGCCCCACACTACTTCTATCCGGTTGACAGGGGGCGCAGAGACGAGTAATTCTGGGTTCAGCAAGAGTCGTATTTCATGAAGCGCTGGCAGTTATTCATCCTGATTTTCGAATTGGCCTTGTTCGCCGCTATCCTGGTTTTGCCGCAGGTAGCGTTGCCCGATCTTGCCTTCCATGAGGGGACCGCGCCGGTGGCGGCGCGCTCACGTGTTGGTGCGCCTGCACCCGGAGCGGCGATTGTGATTGCCGCACGGATTCTGCCTGCGGGGGCAATCGTCCGGGTGCGCGCTGAGACTCTGGCTGTTTCGTCCCCGCCGGCGGTCCATTCCCGGCTTTCAACGCTGTGCGTTCTGATCTGCTAGCCCGTCCTTTCTTCCAGTTCACCCGAATTTATTTTCTGTAAAGCTTGCTCCGCGAGGGGCGTGCCTGTG
>DATGYF010000676.1:0-4062 GCA_035298145.1 Terriglobales bacterium
CCTGGAAACATTCAGGTCAAGATCAAAGATCTAGGTCACAATCAAAATCAAAAGCGGCGGGCGAGGGCGCCCGCCCCAGACAACTGCTACTGCAGGTCGAAGAGCAGGACTTCCGCGTCTTTTGTGGCTTTAACGATCAACTGCTGCTCGTCGCTGATGGCGGCGCCGTCGCCCTGGGTCAGGCTTTTGCCGTTCAGTTCCACCGCGCCCCTGGCCACTTGCAGCCAGGCGTAGCGGCCCTTACCTAGTTCGTGCTTAACTTCCTGTCCGGGTTGGAGCAGGGACACATACAGTCTGGCATCCTGGTGGATGGTCACCGAGCCGTCTGCGCCATTCGGGCTGGCGATCAGGCGCAACCTGCCGCGTTTTTCGGCTTCCGGAAACGCCTTCTGCTCGTAGCCCGGCTCATGCCCTCGACGGTCCGGCAAAATCCATATTTGCAATAGGTGTGCCGCCTCGGTCTTCGAGGCGTTGGCTTCGCTGTGCCGCACTCCGGTTCCCGCGCTCATACGCTGTCCGTCGCCGGGTCGGATGATGGAACCATTGCCCATGCTGTCCTGGTGCTCGATAGCGCCGTCCAGAACATAGGTAATGATCTCCATGTCGCGATGCGGATGCAGGGGGAAGCCATGCCCGGCCTGCACCCAGTCCTCGTTGATGACGCGCAGGGATCGGAATCCCATGAATCGCGGGTCGTGGTAAGTGTCAAAGGAAAATGAGTGTTGCGTCTTGAGCCAGCCAAAGTCGCCTCCGCCGCGCTCCGCACTGCGTCTGATATCGATCATAGGTGGAATCCTCGTTATAACGACTATTTAGATGCCAGCACGCCCGAAACGATTCATCGCCGCCTCCCCACTGGAGGTGAACCGGGTTGTGGCCGATGGTCTTCTTGCCATCAGTTGGGACCAGGCCTATGCGGCGAAACCTTTGGAAGTTTTTGCTGGGATTGGCCTTACTGGGATGCGGCGGGCAGCCTGCCGAGCCGGCCGTGGGCTTCGTTAACCGGACCAGGCACTCTGACGCGGATCTGTGGACGATCTGGCAGGCGGCGCAGGACAGCGTCGCGCAAGAGGTGGATCTAAATCCCTTGCAAAGGTCATCTTTCGGCGCGCCGGCCGACATCCGTCCGGGTGACCGGCGCGCGCTCGAGATTATGCCCCACCAGCTCCGCGTGGGCCCCCGGCCTGATGTGAGCTCACTTGACCTGCTGGCCGCAACCGGTGAGGAACGGTCCGATCCAACCGGGATGATCGCGTGTCCCAAGCCCTGCAATGTCCGCTATGCCGCCGCCTATTCCTTCTATAACCGGGATCTGACCCAATACGCCGCCTCCTGGGAAGAACAGGAAGACAGTTTTACCCTTGTGCTGGAGTATGAGTTCGAAAACCAGATATTGGCCGCGCTCGGCTACAGCTTGAGGTGGCGGTAGGTTTCCATGGGGAGCACGAGCGAGGGCGCTCGCGCCTACATCACTTCTTCTTGGTTTCGGACTTCTTTGAGCCCTCTGACTTCGAAGCATCCGATTTCGCCGTGCTTTCGGATTTCGACGAATCTCCAGACTTGGGTTTGGAGTCCTTGCTGGAATCTCCGTTCGAAGAAGACGAAGCCGAACCGGTCGAGGACTTCTTAGCGTAATCGGTGACGTACCATCCCGAGCCCTTGAACTGGACCGCCGGAGCCGAGATTACCTGCTCGATGGGACCGCCGCACTTGGGACATTTCTTGACATGCGGATCGGAGAATTTCTGGATGCGCTCGAAGCGGTGATGGCACTTCTTGCACTCGTATTCGTAAAGTGGCATGGACTTCCTGAGACGCTCCTCAAAACGCAGATGAAGCAGTTCCGGACCTCAGCAACTGGAAACTGAGATCTGACAACTGAAATCTGCCTTCCTGATTCTAGGGTTTGTGCAAGTCCTCGTCAATGAACCGGCAGTCGATGCTGCATATCCAGCAGCGGCTCTGTGACGGGTCACTCTCCGCGTCCTTTGCGGCCTTTCTTTGCGTCCTTTGCGGTGAAAGGGCTTGAGTCTGGACCAGCAAAAGCCAAAGCTCTTAACCGCAAAGTACGCAAAGAAGGCCGCAAAGGACGCAAAGAAATGAGCAGCCTCAGTCACAAGACCATGCGTTGTACCCGATGTTAGACTCGCTTCATGGAGGCGGGAGACGACGTTGCGAACCCGAAGGGCACGCTGTCCCCGGGACTTTACCTGGTGGCCACGCCTATCGGCAACCTGGAAGACATCACGCTGCGGGCGGTGCGCGTGCTCAAGGAAGCCGATCAGATTGCATGTGAAGATACCCGCCAGACGCAAAAGCTGCTGCACCACTACGGCGTCGCAACCCGCACCGTCAGCTACCACGAACACAATGAACTGACACGCGCTCCGGAGCTGGTGCTCGATCTTGAAGGCGGTGCGCGTATCGCCCTGGTGACGGATGCCGGAATGCCGGGCATCTCCGATCCCGGCTTTCGCCTGATTTCATTGGCCATCCGGCACCATATTCCGGTGGTGCCGATCCCGGGGGCGTCGGCGTTTCTGGCGGCACTGGTGGCCAGCGGCTTGCCCACGGACTCGTTTCGCTTCAGCGGCTTTCTACCTCCGAAAAGCGGTCAGCGGCGGCAGATGCTGGAGAGCGTCAAGGCCTCGCCCCGGACGCAGGTCTTTTACGAAGCTCCGCACCGCGTGAAGGAAGCGATGGAAGACATTGTTGCGATCCTGGGGAGAGAGCGTCAGGTGGTGATCGCGCGCGAGGTCACCAAGATTCACGAAGAGTTTCTGCGCGGCCGGGCCGGCGAAATTCTGGCGACGCTGAACGCCCGGGGTGACATCAAGGGCGAAATCACGCTGCTGATCGGTAAAGCCGAAGAAGGTCAGCAGAAATCTGCGGCTGGTGTGAGTGTGCGCCAGCGGCTGGAGCAGATCATGGCGGCGGAAAAGCTGGATGAGAAAGCGGCACTCAAGAAGATCGCCAAAGAGATGGGAGTATCAAAGAGCGAGGCGTACCGGGAGCTGCAGCGGAGCAAATAAACCTGTCGCAATCTGAATCACGTATGCACCACGCCCCGTCCGGGTGGCCGAGCGAAGCTCGGCAGGGGTTCCGCTGTAGCAGACGAATTTGGACGGCTCTTACACGAAGTTGTTGTCGAGCTTTGCTCGACTGGGCGGACGAGGGCGTCCGCCCCTACGTGGATTTCTTACTACTCACACCCGTCCCCTGAACTGGATAATCCGGCGGCGGTCGCGCTTTGATGGCCGGCCTGCGGGCAACTCTTCGAACTGCCGCATCGCCTTACGTTCCGCTGCTACCTTCAGGCGCTGTTCTTTGCTGGCCTCGGTTTCGCGGTAGAGAGTTTGAGCAACCGAAGCCGGGCCACGCACCTCGCTGAGCAGAAGAACCTCCACCTGAAATTCACCGCCCTCGTTGGTCACGCGCAGCATGTCGCCAATTCGGACCGGGCGGGCGGGCTTGATGGGCTGCTCCGCGGATTGAATCCTGCCAAGGTCGCAAGCCTTGGCCGCCAGGGCCCGCGTCTTGAAGAAGCGGGCTGCCCACAGCCATTTGTCAATTCGCACCGAGGGGTTCAGATTATTTCCCTGCCAGCTCCCGCTTCACCGCATCGCTGACCACTTTTCCATCCACACGAATTCCGGCGCCGGAGAATCGCGCCATCACGTTCTTCATCACCGTGCCCATCTCCTTCATGGTGGGCGAGCCCATTTCGGCTATGACCGCTCTGACCCCGGCCACAATCTGGTCTTCGCCGGCGGCCTTGGGCATGTAGGCTTCAATCAGCACAATTTCGGCGGCTTCCTTGTCGGCCATTTCCTGGCGTCCGCCCTTGATGAACTGCTCGACGGAATCCTTGCGCTGTTTGATCAAGGTGGTGAGGACCTGCTGCGATTCCTTGTCGTCGAGCGGCGCCATCTTCTCGATCTCGCGGTTCTTGAGCGCGGTCTTGACCATGCGCAAGGTGGACAGGCGGTGCTCGTCGCGCGCCTTCATGGCGGCGGTGATGTCTTTTTGGATCTGCTCGCTGAGGCTCATGGTGGGATTATA
>DATGYF010000677.1:0-3828 GCA_035298145.1 Terriglobales bacterium
CAACAACAACCTCCACTCCCGGCGGCGGGCACTTCGCCGCCAAGATGAACATTCCGCTCTGCCCTATGTTTCCGCAATGGCCAGCGTCGTAATGTTCCACGCTGTCGGCCCAGCGGAACAAGACGGGTAAGACAATATGGAATCGGCGGAAGGTTCTTCGCTCTATGGAATGATCCACCTTCGTCCCTGCC
Organism: Terriglobales bacterium; assembly: GCA_035298145.1. GTDB lineage: Bacteria > Acidobacteriota > Terriglobia > Terriglobales > Acidobacteriaceae > JAIQFF01. Next base: position 192 of record DATGYF010000677.1, read on the forward strand.
TTAGCGATTGGCTTACGATACCGTGTCGCGAGTAGGAAACAAGCGGGTAATGGTCCAGGGCTACCGGAAATCGTGCCCCACAGAAAAGAGTTGCCAGTCACTTGTTTTGGTAGTCTGTGAAACTCAGGGCAAGAGAACGCAGGGCCATAGCCACACCTGGGTGGTGCTCGCTCGAGGGTAGAGTGGAAAGTCTCCATGAAGTGGGAAGCGCGGCCCTCATGGAAGGGACGATAGTACTTTTCCACAGCCTATTTTCCGCATTCCGACCGTGTCAAGACATTTAAGAATGTAACCCTGGGGCGGGCCGTCGAGACATTGGAAATGTAACCCGAGACCCGCCGTCGTCGTGGCTGTGGGAAAGTGGGAATCGCGCGCTCTTTGCGCGATTTCCAAGCTCGGTGGAAAAGTCTGGTTTCGGGCTTTTCCACGGAGCGGCTTTTCCACAGCCGTTCCGCCGGCTGCGCGTTGGTTGTCGTTTGGGTTCCGCTTTCGTCACCGGCTGATCCGGTCGCGTCTTGGGACTGAGCCGCCGATTCGCCATCTCGTAGATTCTCTCCAGCTTCTGCTCAATCGTCTTCGCCAGCTGAAACGGATCCAGCGACTGCCGCAGTTTCTTCAGCTCCGCCACCTGCGCCGCGTTGCCCTGGGCACAGGCCCGCACCCGCTCCCATGGAGTTTGCGCGGCGTCGTAGACGCGTCGCAGTTTCGATCCCACTCGCACTTTCTTGACCAACTTCACCGAGGGCAAATACAAGTTCAGCCACAAGCGCAACTCGTGCCGGTAGAGATCGTTGATGGCTTCCACCGCAGTTCGAGAATCGTAGCGTTCCCACCCCAGAAGCTTGCGCACGTGCGTCCAGTTCTTCTGCTCCACGTGCGCGTTGTCATCCTTTTTGTAGGGCCGTCCGCGCGTGAGCTGGATCTGCTTTTGCTCACACCACCGCTTCAGATGCCAGTTGATAAACTCCGATCCGTTGTCCGAGTCCAACCCCAGAAGACGGAAGGGCAGCCCGCCGGCGATTTCATCCAGAGCTTCTTGCACCGCCACTTGACTCTTCCCCAGCAGGGCACGCGACTCCGTCCAGCCCGTGTGAATGTCGGTCAAGTTCAGGGAATGCGCAAACTCTCCTTCCCCCGAATCTCCCGCATGCGCTACCAGGTCGATCTCGCTGAACCCGGGCGAAGTCACGTCCCAACTGTCCGTCTTGATCGGGATGTGATGCTTCAGCAGAGAGCCCGGCTTGGTGCGTCCGTAGATCCGCCGTTTCCGCTCGCTTTTCTTGGCCTGCAATCGCCGGTCGATTTGCCGCGCACTGATATCCAGCAACTGTTTCTCCAGCTCTCGGCTCAGCCGATAACGCTTGCGAATCCAGGGCATCCAGTTCGGCAGCAAGGCCTTCAGCCGTACCGACCAGGGATAGCCCGCGGCTTCCCAAATCGCCGCCAGTACCGCGAGCACTTGCCGGCCATAGCGCGGCCGGCGTTCCCGCCGCCCTCGCTCCCGCTGCTTTCCGGGAGGCGCTCCATTCAGAAGTCGGATCGCGTATTTCCGGTGGTAGCCGGTGTTCAGGCAAAATTCGTTCAGCATCATTTGCTTCGCTTCTCGCCCCGCCTTGTGATAGCGCTCATACACTGCCCGGAAATATTCCCACTTCGCCTTGTGTCCCAATCCAATCCCTCCTCAATTCGTCTCTTGAGTCGGGTTACATCCTACGTGTCTCGACGGCCTCCCCTCGGGTTACATTTAGCACGGCTCGATACGCCGACTTGCGGGAAAGCATTCCGTGTGCAAAACTTAGGTGCTCACTCTAGTTGTACGTTTCCGTCGGCCTCCAGTTTTTGTTTTCTATCGGCCCCTGCGTTAATGAATTTTTCAACCAGCCTGAAAAATTGATCATGATGGCCGGATTCCCTTTCGCGTTCCACACCACCAATGCAAATACGAGTCTTCATCGCTGATCGGAACCGTATGGGCAGCCAACTTCTGGCCGAGTCCTTGGGACGAGATCCAAGGTTTGAGATAGCTGGGATTGCCGCGACCGACGAGCTTTCGTCCTTGGAAAGATCGTGCAAGGCCGACGTGGCAGTAATTAGCATGGACGCTGACACTGCTATGGGAAGGGGACTACAGGTGGCTCGCACGCTGACCGCGCGCCAGCCCAACATTCGTCTTGTGGCCTTGCTGCAGGTAGGTGTGCGCGAGGCGGTGATTGCGGCTTTTCGTTGTGGAGCAACCGGTGTGTTCTGCCGAACTGAGCCCCTTTCCGAGTTGCCCACCTGTATTGAGCGGGTTAGCCGAGGAGAAATTTGGGCCAGCCGCAATCATACCGAGTTCTTGCTCGAGGCCCTAAGAAGCGCTCCATCCTGCGAGGGAATCGGGGCGGAAAAAATCCGCTTGCTGTCACATCGGGAGCTCCAGGTGGCAGAGTGTGCTGCTCAAGGGCAGAGCAACAAGCAGATCGCTGACCGTCTCGGGCTTAGCGAACACACCATCAAGAATTACCTGTTTCACATTTTTGAAAAGGTCGAGGTCTCAAACCGATTTGAACTCCTTTTCTTGTTGTTCAAGGAGTGCAACGCCCAAGCAACGGGTCGGGTGGGGATGCCATTCGGAACTGAGATTGGCCATACCATGGAAGCCTACCTCAAGGCCGCTGAGGAAGGCGGCGTTGCAGCTCAATTCGTTGTTGGGCTTGCCCATCTTGAGGGCTATTGCGTAGAAAAGAATCGTCTTTCTGCATACTACTGGCTACGGATGGCCGAAGAAAATTCCGGCACGATCGGGCGCCGAAGTCGTGCTCTCGTCGAAGAACTCCGCAGCACAGTGAAAATAGAGGACATTGAGGGTGTGGAACAAAGAGTCGCGGCCGGAGTACAACAGAATCAGCTTCTTCGAAGCAAACGCCCCACTGAATTCATCAAGTCGAGCGTAGATTCGGCACCTCTCCGGATGCCCCGGGAACTTGCCGCACGCGGTCAATCCAAAGTGGCATCCTAAAACTCGCTGCGACCGTCGAATAGGATTTTCCGCCTATAGGTTTTCTGTCCTGTCTCTTCAGAGTTCAGTTCCGACTCGGTGATCTCTTCTGTTTCCAACTCCATGTTATTCAAGAAGTGAGCAGTATTGAACAGAATCGTAAGATGTGGGCACGTCATCATGCGCTAGCGGCATATTAAAAATTTCACGATGTAGTCCATAATTCATGGCGCCTTCGCAATGTTCCACAAGTTCGACGCTGCCCCAGCCGACCCGGATTTTGATTGCTGACCGAGATCGGATGGGTAATCAGCTTCTGTCGGAGTCGCTTGGCCACGATCCACGCTTTGAGGTCGTTGCTGTCGCGACCACAGCCGACCTACTGCCGGCTGTCGCGACTGGACACCCCCATGTGGCCCTGATCAGCGCGGACCTTCATTCTGGGACAAAGAAGGGGCTTCAGGTCGCTAGAAACCTCAATAGCAGTCACCCTTCCGTCCATATTGTGATGTTGCTCGAGATCGGCACTCGGGAATCAGTCGTCGCTGCTTTTCGCTGTGGTGCTGTTGGCGTGTTTTGCCGGACTGACGCGCTACTTGAACTTCCCGCTTGCATCGAGCATGTCGGCCGGGGTGAGATATGGGCCAGCAGGAACCATTG
>DATGYF010000678.1:0-4218 GCA_035298145.1 Terriglobales bacterium
ATCCGCAGGGCGAACTGGATGTCCCTGGCGGGGTAGGCTCCGGTTGATTTGCCGAAATTCGACAGGTTTGCGATGTTGGTGCCAACCTGGGTCAGGTTCACCCGGTTGAACACGTTGAAGAACTCGGTGCGGAATTGCAGGTTCGCGCCTTCACCACCGATGAACCATGGAATCTTCAGGTTTTTGATCACGGAGAAATCCGTGTTGGCAAAGCCTGGTCCATGGAAGGTATTGCGGCCCAGATTGCCTTCCTGAAGACCGGGCGACGGGAAGACACTGCCGCAAAGAGCTGTGCCACCGCAAGCAAAGATTCCTGTGAGGTAGTCCGACCGCGATAGTCCACTCTTGCTGTTGCCAAACGCCGGAGTATTGGGCCGGTCATAATTGGTGCCGTCTGCGTTGTAGTCGCAACCGGTGTTGCCGACGACATTGCCGCCGGTATCGAAGACCGGAGCAAAGTTGGCGGTACAAATCACCGAGAACGGCTGCCCGCTTTGCAGAATGGTCACGTTTGTGAGTTCCCAACCGCCCAGCAACTTGTTCATGAACCCGCTGCCGTGCGGACTGGGGAGAGACCACAGCGTGGTAAATGCCAGACGGTGCCGCACGTCGAAATCGGCTAGCCCGCGGCTCAGGCTATCGTTGAACGCATCAACGTGTTCGGCGCCGTCAAGTTTGCTGGCTTGGTCAATCGCTTTCGAAAACGTGTAGGCGGCATTCAGAGTCAGGCCGTGACTGGCACGCTGCCGCACCGAAGCCGTGAAGCCATTGTACCCACTGCTCTCGCTGGCTTGACCGTAGTTGATGGCTCCGAAGCCCGGTGCCAGGCCAGTAAAGTTCCCCCCGTTCTGGATCAGGTCTCCAGCGAACCGGTTGACGTTGTATTTGGCGTACAGGTGCCGACCTACGGAGCCGATGTAGTCAACCTCCGCAACGGTCGTGCTGGTCACGGCGCGCTGCACTCCGAAGAACCAATTCTCCATGTAGGAGGGGCCCATGTTGCGATCGGTCACAGTGACGTTGGCCTGGCCACTGATCAAGCCGCCGCTGGGCAACAAGCCGGGCTGAATGCCGGGAGGCAGGGGATAGTTATATGGTGGATCCGAGGTCGTTCCCAGGGCGAAGAGCGGTTGGTTGCTGCCGCACTGCAGGCAGGCGGATCCCAGCGCAAATTTGGGACTGTTGGTGAAGTAGTCGTTATAAAGCTGTTCTGAAGGTTTGTCGTAGAAGATTCCGAAACCACCGCGGACCGACATCTTGCCTTGCTTGGTGGGGTCCCAGGCAAACCCGATGCGCGGGCTGAAGGTATTCAGCGTGTGATCGAGAAGATGCTTCTGGCACGTCATCACACCGGTGGGAATCTTGCTTTGGAGGCTGCCGCTGGAGTTGGGGAAGACCATGTTGCACACTCCCTGATCTCCCAGACCGTCGGAAGGATTGAAAAAGTCTTCATAGCGGAAGCCCAGGCTTATGGTCAAGTTGGGCGCGAACTTCCAGTCATCCTGTACAAACGCCGACAATGAGCCATCGCGCACCAGGCTGTATAGCTTGTTGAGGCGGGCCCCGGTGTTGGGATCGAAACCGAATTGTGATTCCGAGTTTGCCTTGTCCGTCGCGAAATCAAACACGCTGTTGAACTGAAACTGCGGCCGGTTATAGACCCGGGAGGACTCGTGATCAGCACGTCCTCGAGTGATATTGCCCCCGACTTTCAGGTTGTGGGCTCCGCGGGTAAACGAGGCCACGTCGCGCCACTCGAAATTGTTCTGCACGAACGCATTCGGGCCCCATCCGGTTTGATATCCCTCGATACCCAGGACCGTGATCCCGGGCACTTCCGGATGGTTTACCAGCGCTTCTCCGAAGGGGCGGGTGGTGGCGAAGCCGAATTCGTTAACGAAGTTGCCGGCAGCGTGCACCCATCCCACGGCGAAGTGGTCGCTATAGGTGGGCTCGATGGTGTTAAAGGCCGGGTACACGAAAGGCGCTCCGAACAGCACCTGATGCAGGGTGGTCCGGTTGAAGGAGCCAAAGATGCGGTCCTTGTTGTCGTTCAGCGAGTGATCCACGCGCACGGTGTATTGAAATCCGTTGCGCGGAAGACCGGTGGCGAAACTGCCTACGCCGGTGACCGGCAGGTTACAGGGTATGCTTCCGACTTCAGTGTTGATCGGATCCGAGGGGGAAGGCAGGGTGGAGCAATCCGTTCCGTTCATCGTTCCTGCAGTCGTGAAACCGCTGGTTGGAGTAATCGAGGCAGGAAAGCTCTTGGCCACGAAAGTCGAAATATTGTTGGGGAAATTCGTCTGCATGTAGTTGATGAAATCGGGCGTCAGCACGGTTGCAGCCCGGCCGGTTGCCACGCCTGATTTCAGGAAGTCCATGGAAGCGAAGAAAAACGTGTGGTCTTTCCAAATGGGGCCGCCGAAGCTCCAGGCGCCTTCGTTTCGCCGGAACACCGGCACGCCCGCCGATTGAAACCGGTTGGCGGCTTGCAACTTGTTATCGGTATGGTAGAAGCCCAGAGTGCCGTGCCATTTGTTGGATCCCTGTTTGGTGATGATGTTCACCAGTGCCGCGCCATTGCGGCCGAACTCAGCGGAGAAATTGTTAGCAGCCACGCGCACTTCCTGCACGTCCTCGGCATTGGGGTTGACGTTGGTGACGCCGTTGCGCTGGCTGGAATCGATAGACGCGGAGTCGATGAGAAAGCTGTTGGACTCCGCCCGCGAGCCATTGGCGCTGAGATTGACGCCGTATTCCGGGTTGAAGATGTCGCCGCTGGCTTGCGCGTAAGCTTGTCCACCACCGCTGGCCAGACCGGTCACGCCGGGGGTGAGCACAACTAGCGTATAAAAGTTTCGGCCGGAGAGGGGAAGGTCGTGAACTTCCTTTTCGGAAACCTGCCCGGACACGCGAGCCTGGGCGGTTTCAACCGCGGGCGCTTCATCGGTGACAGTCACAGTGGAGTCGGTTCCACCGACCACCATGCGGACGTTGAGAGTTTTGACTTCTGCGACCTGCAGGCGAACATGTTCCTGCACGGTGGTCTTGAATCCCGGCGCGGCCACGCTAATGGAGAATGCGGAGGAAGGCAGGGTGGTAAAGCGGAAAGAACCGGATTCCTGGGTTTGAAACGTCTGCACCGCCCCGGTTTCCTCGTTTTTGATGGTGACGGTGGCTCCGGTCACGACTGCCCCCGTGGGATCGGTGACCGTACCTTCAATGCCGCTAGTGAATTGCGCCCAGGCGCTGGAGGAAACCACTACCACCAGCAATAGCACGCTAAACAGCATGACCCTTCGCGGGATCATAGGCCCACCTCCACGATGAGGATTCGTACCGATCACTAACCGGAAAAGACTATTGCCCAATTGCTTACGTAGGTAACATCAGCGGAAAAATCGTGTCAACGAAGTTTTTCCGAATTGTCTCTTTGATAAAACTGAAAGATAGAGTCTGGATCCGCAATCGCGCACGAGTTCTCGGCCAAGGAACAGGGCGCACAGCGAGTGTTCACCAGCTCTTTCCGCAGATTGCACCAGCAATGGGCGCCATCCGATCAAGGGCGCAATTGTTCGGGAAACGTTGGCTTCACAATCCCGCCCGCACCACGAACGCCAACCGGGACGCGCGATCTACGCGTCTCAACATCTGTCAGGGTTCGGATTGCCTCCCTCTTTTCGCGTCTTTTGCGACATTTCTTTGCGTCCTTGCGGTAGAAGGCTTGACTTTGACCAGGATCATTTCAAAGCTTGAACTGCAAAGGACGCCAAGAAATGCCGCAAAGTTCGCCAAGGAAGGCAGCACCGTGAAACCAGGATGCCGGCCAGGTTTAGCCGAGGGGCAATGTGATAGTTTGTTGGTACAGGCGCTCAAGACCTTCCTGACTCGAATGACACGGTTTCGAACCGAAATCATCCAAGCAACGAAATGAAAACAATCGTTTCGAAGATGCTGCAAACCGGCCTGCTCGCTTCCCTTCTAGCCATACCTCAATTGGCGCAGACTGTGCGTCCCGAGCAGGCGGGCCAGGCCACTTCCCCCCCGGTCACAATCGACTTCCGGGACATCGCGACTGAAGCCGGACTCACGGCGGAAAATGTTTCCGGAGATGCGGACAACAAACGCTACATTCTCGAAACCACGGGCGACGGGGTCGCGATTTTCGATCTCGACAACGATGGCCTGATGGATGTTCTGCTGGTCAACGCGACC
>DATGYF010000679.1:0-2459 GCA_035298145.1 Terriglobales bacterium
GTGATACCCAGCGCACGGCCGCGAGCCGTCTTGGGCTGATCGCAGATTCGCACTCAATACAGGTTCCGAAGCTGCCGTCGTGAATCCGTCGCAATGCTGCTTTCACGTCACGTAGCAGGCTGGACTCGTGGTCCAGGTTTCGCATCGCCAGATCTCGTTCCGACGCATACTGAATCTCATCCATTTGATCCGCGCTCTTCTCGATGGCGATGCCGTCCCGCTTTCGCAATACCTGACCCAGTTCGGCCTGTTTTCGTTCAAGGATCTCTTGGAACCCGCAGATCTCGGTATGTGCTATCGTCATTGCCATCCCTTCGCCCTTACGGGCCGTCCGTCTACCGTCCTTAGCACGAGATGGCCCAGAACAGAACCCCCCGCTATTCGGAGGCTGAGGCAGAGCCAGCATGGGGTTTAGCGGAAATCTACTGGAGCCGCGATGCAACATTTGCACTAGTATTACTGTGTTAAAAATGAGCAGGGTTGAGGATACCCCGCGCGAGGTGCATTAATGTGAAGAGGTATGGGTGTTGTCCGGGCGAAGGTCCAGACGGTTGAAGAGATTTATCGGCTAGTTTGGACTGCCGTGGCGAGCAAACGGCCGATGGAAGCCCGCTATCACGGGCGCCATCGGATGTTTTGTCCGCACAGACTGGGCCGGAACAAGGGAGGGCAGCTTCGGGTGCTGGGCTACCAATACGGCGGGGAAAGCGAAAGTGGGCTGCAGCCGGCGGGTTCGCAGGCAAACTGGCGCTGCATGGCGCTGGAGAAGCTCAGTAATGTCCACTTACTGGAGGACGCCTGGCGCACAGCGCCAAACCATTCTCGCCCTGCATCCTGTGTTGTCGACGCTGATATTGACGCCGAGGATCATTCCGATCCCGATCCGCAGAACGGGCAATGAGGAAGTTGCTGCAGCAGCCAGCGCGCGATCCGTATGCGCAGCGTGGCGATCGAGTTCGGATTATGCCGCTCGGGGCGGACGCGGTGAACCGCGCGGGCGGAAATCCGGCGGCGGCTCCGGGGCTGATAATCCAACATGGCCGGCGCGAGTTGAGGGGGAAAAACGGTTCCGCTCACTGACCAGGAACCCATAAGCTGCGATGCACAGGACCCCATGATGGTGAAATCCGCGCCACCCTCGCCCTTCATAATGGCCTAATCCCAACTCTTGCTTGAGTTCCTCATAGTCCCGTTCGATGATCCAGCGGTGTTTGGCCATCTTCACCAGAGACTTCAGTGTTTCCCGCCAGGTGGACAGCCAGTATTTGGTGGGTTCCGATTCGTTCTTCGGCCATTCGATCAGGAGCCATTCTTCCGGGTGAGGCGCGATCTTCTTATAATCGCGGTGGGCAGGACGCACGCGGACAGCGGCGAAACGAGAGCGCAAGGTTTCCCGGCTGCCTTGGCGCCAACCGATCTGTTTCCAAGCCGACGGCGGTAAGCCGAGGGCCAACTGTTTCACGGCAACGGGCTGATGATCCACATTGCGCTGCAGGCGTTTGGGCGGTGCCCCGCGACCTGGTTTTCGCGGCGGCGCCGGCAAGGGTTGTTGTCCCGGTTCCCAGACCGTGGTCGTAGACTCGACGCCCACCATGTACTGCAGGCCGAGTTCGGTGATGGCGGTGCGGAAGGGCATGCCGTTCCCATAGCCGGCATCCGCCAGGACCACTCCTGCGGGGACCTTCTGCTCCATGGCCTGCCGGATCTGCCCCAAAGCAATCTCCGGCTTGGTTTGAAACTCCATCTCTTCGGGAACCCCGGCTTGCTGGCGGCGTTCCGCATCCTGGCACCACACCTCCGGCAGATACAGCCGCCAAGCAATGGGCAAACTCGAGTTCCAAGTGCTCACCGACAAACTCACGGCCGCCTGGCAATTATCGTGTTTCCCAATTTGACCGCAGTACTGCCGAGCGACTCCTACCGAATGCTGCCCCTGCTTCGGAAACCCCGTGTCATCTACGATCCACGCCACCACGGGACCGTGTTTCTCCATGGCTGGCAGCACCTGCCGGCGCACCTCTGCCAGCATCTCCTCATCATTCCAGGGCGCGTCCGCTACCAAATGATGCAGCGACTGGTGCATGCGGCGAATATTATCGGGTGCCAGTCGTGCCGCCATCGGCTCGACACTCTTGCGCTCTCCCGGCAGCAACAACCCTTTGCAATAGTTCTTCAACGGCGTGTGCCGGTCAGCATGCCGCGCGGCGTTCGCCAGGCCATCCATGTATGCCGCGAAGCGCTTCTTCTGTGGGCCCGGCGCGGAGAGGCGTGATCCCACAAAACAATTCTACATTGTCTTGTTCTTTTCTAACACAGTAATACTAGGAGTGTGTCCGAGTATTCCAAAATCGAGCACAGGAACCACAATAAGTTGTGCTTTGGCCCAGGACTGACCACAACGTACAGAATTCTCGGACGGACTCCTAGCGGTTCAGCCCATGCTCAGTTGATGTCTGCAC
>DATGYF010000680.1:0-1551 GCA_035298145.1 Terriglobales bacterium
CTCGACGGCCTGCAGATCATCTCCTGGCTGGCGCATCAGCCGTGGTCAAACGGGAACGTCGGCATGATGGGCATCTCCTGGAGCGGCTTCAATTCGCTGCAGATGGCCATGCGGCACGCGCCCGGACTCAAGGCCATCATCGCCGTGGACGCCACCGCCGAACTTTTCCACGACGATGTGCACTACATGGACGGCATGGCGCACGTCGATGAGTTCGAGTTGAACATGGACATGGCGCCCGGCATGACTGGCGCTCCCGATTACACACTCGACGAAAAGGTTTTAGGCCCGCGCTTTGACGCTTCGCCCTGGTCGCTGCTTTATCTCAAACACCAGCATGACGGCCCGTTCTGGCGAAGCCCGGTGCGCCCTTACAGCGAGATCAGGATTCCATGTTTTATTATCGGCGGCCTGCTCGACGGCTATCGTGACAGCATCACCGACATGCTGCAGCAGACGAAAGCCCCGCTGAAAGCCATCGTCGGGCCCTGGAACCACACCTTTCCTCACGACGCGGTCCCCGGCCCTGAAATCGAGTGGCGCGCCGAAGCTGTACGCTGGTGGGATTACTGGCTCAAGGGACGAGACACCGGCGTGCTGAACGATCCCAGGCTGGTCATTTATGTGCAGCACTGGCACCCGCCAAATCCGAACCTGCAGAACGTTCCCGGGGAATGGCGACGCGAGGATAGCTGGCCGCCGCGCGATGTGCGCGACACGGTTTTCTTTCCCCAGCCGAACCATACTCTACAAAACACTGCGCCCGCGACGGAAGTCCATCAACTCAAATACGTTCCTTCGATCGGTGTGGAAGCGGGATTCTGGTGGGGAGAGCTGCTGAGCGATCCGCGGCCCGTGGATGCTTTCAGCCTGGTTTACGATTCGGCCCCACTCCGAGAAGACGTGGCAATCCTGGGAAGGCCGCGGGCGCTCCTAAAAGCTTCGGCCACGGCGCCCCTGGCGGACTGGTTCGCGCGGCTTTCAGATGTGGCTCCCGACGGGACCGTCACCCAAATCACGGGCGCGGGCATCAACGGCGCACAGCGCGAATCCATGACGGAGCCGCGGGCTCTTGAACCGGGAAGAGTCTATCCGCTCGACATCGCAATGCACCTGACGTCATGGGTCTTTCCCAAGGGCCATCGCATTCGGCTGGCGGTTTCGAACGCGCTGTGGCCGATGATCCTGCCCACTCCCTATTCGATGACCACGTCGCTTGAACTCGGAGGCGACGGGTCGCGCCTGATCCTGCCGGCCGTCCCCGTGAAAGGCACGCCGGCTCCCGCATTCCAGCCACCGCAGCCTGCCGAGCAACGCCCGGACATCAAGAGCATCGGCTATCCCTGGCCGGGCGAGTGGACACTGGAGCACGACGAGGCCAATCAGAAAGCCAGAGTGCACTGGAAGGACAAGGCGGAAACCGATTATCCATGGGGAAAGGAAATCGACTACGAAAATCTGGTTTATGACGTGGACGATGCCCATCCCGAAACCAGCGCAGTTCACGGCGAAGCGGAGAGCATCTTCACCTTGAAGGGACGTGAACTCAGG
>DATGYF010000681.1:0-6330 GCA_035298145.1 Terriglobales bacterium
CGTTCATCGCAAAAACCGTGTCCAAAACCCTGCGGTCCAAAACCTGGTCCCTGCCGCTGCTGCAGCACGAGCGCGGACGCTCGCGCCTACATTGTTAAGACCATGTGCGGCGGCCGCGGATTCTTCCGCTGCGCGGGGTGAAACCGTCGTAGTGGCGCATCACCAGCTGAGCTTCGATCTGGGTGACCGTGTCCATGGCCACGCCCACCACGATCAGCAGTGATGTACCGCCAAAATAAAAGTTCACATTCAGCCCGTTCGTCACCCACGTCGGCAGGCGCTCGAAGAATGCGCCAATCGGCCCGTAAAGGTGGTTCAGGTGAATGCCGGTGATCATCCACTCCGGAATGAAAGAGATGATGATCAGATACAGCGCTCCGACCAGAGTGATGCGGGTCAGGATCTCGTTGATGTGGTCAGCCGTGCGTTTGCCGGGACGAATGCCGGGAATAAATCCGCCATACTTCCGCATGTTGTCGGCAACCTCGTTGGGGTTGAAGACAATCGAGACGTAAAAGTATGCGAAGAAGATGATTCCCACCGCATACAGCAGCGTGTACAGGGGCTCGCCCCATCCCAGCCAGCGAATCAGGTCGCCAAAATAGCGGTTGTTGCGCAGCCCATAGCCCACGGTTTGCGGCAGGGTGAGAATGGAGGAGGCGAAAATCACCGGCATGACGCCTCCGGAATTCACCCGCAGGGGCAAATGCGTGGACTGCCCGCCCATTACTTTTCGGCCCACCACGCGTTTGGCGTACTGCACTGGGATGCGGCGCTCACAGCGCTCCACATAGACGATGAAGGCCACCACCAGGACCATGACGCCAATCAGCAAGATCATCGCCGGCGCGGTGAAGGCGCCCCAGGCATCGGTGCTGACTTTGTCGTAAAGATCGATCACCGCCCGCGGCAGACCGACCACGATGCCGGCAAAGATCAGGAGCGACATCCCGTTGCCCACGCCGCGTTCCGTGATCTGCTCGCCCAGCCACATGATGAAAACGCTGCCCGTGGTCAGGGTCAACATGGTCATCAGAATGAAAGAATAGCCGGGGTGAATGACAAAATCTCCGCCGCGCTGCAGTTGCCAGGCGATACCGAAAGATTGCACTGCGCTCAAACCAAAGGTCAGATAGCGGGTCCACTGGGTGATTTTCTTGCGCCCCAGTTCGCCTTCCTTCTGCAGCTTGGCCAGCGGCTCATAGACCACGGTCAGCAACTGCAAAATGATGGAGGCAGTAATGTAGGGCATGATGCCCAGGGCAAAAATCGTCAGGCGGCGCAGCTGTCCGCCTGAAAACAGGTCCACAAACCCCAGCAGGCTGCCCTTGTTCTGCTCGAAGAACTGCTGCAGCTTGTCTGCATTCACTCCTGGCGTGGGAATGTGTCCGCCCAGGCGATACACCGCCAGCAGCCCCAGCGTAAACAGAATGCGCTTGCGCAGGTCCGGAATACGAAAAACGTTGGCCAGTTTCTCCAGCATCGCCTACAGCACCTCGAACTTGCCGCCGGCCTTGGTAATCTTTTCCTGGGCCGACTTGGAAAACTTGTGGGCATGCACGGTCAGCGCGAGGGTCAACTCGCCATCGCCCAGCACCTTTACGGGATGCTTGCCCTTGATCACTCCCGACTTGCGCAGGACGTCGGGGGTGATCGTGGTCTCGCCCAGCAACGCCAGCTTCTCCAGGTTCACGATGTTGAATTCCTGGCGAAAGATGTTGGTGAAGCCGCGCTTGGGCATGCGGCGGTGAAGCGGCATCTGGCCGCCTTCAAAGCCGCGCATCATGCGCGAACCGCTGCGTGAGCGCTGGCCTTTGTGTCCGCGGGTGGAGGTCTTGCCCATGCCCGAACCCATGCCGCGGCCCACGCGTTTCTTGTTGGCCGTCGCCTTCTTTGGTGCGCGAATGTTCGAAAGATTCATAAATAAGCTCTCAGCTGCCAGCTCTCAGCTCTCAGTTTTTCCTGAGGACTGATGGACTGACGACTTACGACTGAATTATCTCCACCAGGTGCGGAACTTTCGCGACCATGCCACGGATGGCCGGGTTGTCCGGGCGCTCAATCACCTGGTTCAGGCGCGTGAAACCCAGGCCCTTGACCACCAGCTTCTGCTGCACCGGGGCGCAAATCGCGGACCGCACCCACTTCAAATGGATCTTGGCGCTGCCGCCTGCGTATGCTTTCTTGGCCAGTTTGTTGGGCATGATTACAGTTCCTCGACCGTCTTGCCGCGCATGGCGGCCACATCACTGCGGTTCTTCAAATGCTTCAGCGCATCGAAGGTGGCCTTGATGACGTTATGCGGATTAGTGGTGCCAATCGACTTCGTGAGCACATTCTGAATGCCCGCGGACGTCATGACCGCCCGCACCGCGCCTCCGGCAATCACGCCGGTGCCTTCGGGAGCCGGCTTCAGCAGCACTCGTCCCGAACCGTAGCGTCCCAGCACCAGGTGCGGGATCGAAGTTTGCGTGAGGTTGACCCGCATCAGGTTTTTCTTCGCCGACTCGATTCCCTTGCGAATGGCCTGGGGAACTTCCTTCGCCTTGCCCGAGCCATAGCCGACAACGGCCGCGCTGGGATCTCCCACGACCACCAGGGCCGCGAAGGAGAGGTTCTTGCCGCCCTTGACCACTTTGGTCACGCGGTTGATGGAGACCACCTGGTCCTTCAGCTGGTACGAATTCGCATCAAGCTTCTTAATCACAGTTGGCATTCTTTAAACTCTCGTTTCCCCATTCGCGGACCTTAAACTGTTAGAACTGCAATCCGGCTTCACGGGCGGAATCGGCCAGGGCCTTGACTCGTCCGTGATAAATGTAGCCGCCACGGTCGAACACCACTTTCTCGATGCCTTTGGCCTTGGCGCGCTCGGCAATATTTTTTCCCACATTCTTGGCCGCGGCCAGGTTGCCCCCGGCACGGCGCTCGCCCTTTTTTCCCTCGGCCGAGTTGGCCGATACCAGGGTCTCGCCCTTCAGGTCGTCGATCAGCTGGACGTAAATGTGGTTCAACGAGCGATACACATTCAGCCGCGGCCGCTCGGAGGTGCCCACAACCTTCTTGCGGATACGTTTGTGCACGTGCCGCCGGTTTGCGTTTTTCGATGTCTGGGTCAGCATTTTTCAGTCCTCGGTCGTCGGTCGTAAGTCCTCAGCCAAAACCACTCAGCGAAGACCGCTCATCCAACGACTGCCTTGCCTCGGTCGCCAGTCGGTTCCCAGTTATCCGCCCCTTGGCAGACGACTGACGGCCGACGACTGACGACTACTTGGCTCCGGTCTTACCCACCTTCTTCTTCAAGCGTTCGCCGGCGTAGCGCACACCCTTGTTCTTGTACGGATCGGGCGGGCGCAGGCTGCGCATTTCGGCGGCCACTTGTCCAACTTTCTGGCGATCGATGCCGGTCACGCTGAGCTTGGTCTGCTTCGGGTCCACGGTCGCTTCGATTCCGGCGGGCAGCGGGTATTCAATCGGGTGCGAGTAGCCCAGGCTGAAGACCACGGTGCTCTTGCCTTTGAGCTCGGCGCGATATCCAATACCCACGATTTCCAGTTCCCGGGTCCAACCCCTGGTCACGCCCTCAACCGCGTTGTTGACCAGGGCGCGGGCCAGGCCATGGACCGCGGCCTGCGAGTCGTTCTCGCGGATGGCCACCAGGTTCCCGTCCTGCTGCTCCACGCGAATGCCGCGCGGCAACTGGGTATCCAGCTTGCCCTTGGGTCCCTGCACGTTGACCACGTCACCTTCAAGCTTCACCACGACTCCCTTAGGGAGCGGGATCGGTTTTCGTCCAATTCTCGACATAGGCTTTCAGCTCTCAGCTCTCAGCTCTCAGCTTGCAATCGCCGTCTCTTCTGATAGCTGACGGCTGACAGCTGATAGCTGGTTCTCTACCAGATTTCGCACAACACTTCGCCGCCCACGCCCTGCTTGCGGGCCTGGCGTCCGGTCATGACTCCGCGGGGCGTGGTCAGGATGTTGATGCCCATGCCGCCCAGCACACGCGGGATCTCGCTGCGCCGCACATAGACCCGGCAGCCTGGCCGGGAGACGCGTTCCACGTTCGAAATCGCGGCCTCGTTGTTGTTGCCGTACTTCAGATAGATGCGCAGGACCTTGTGGCCTTCCTCCTCCGCCGGCTTGAAATTGGAGATGTAGCCTTCCTCTTTGAGGATGCGGGCAATCTCCAGCTTCAGCTTGGAAGCAGGAATATCAACCTTCTGATGGCGGGCGCGTATCGCATTGCGAATGCGCGTCAGCATGTCTGCGACCGGATCGGTCAACCTCATCGTTTGCTTCTCCTCCGCCGCCCGTTTGCTTCGGTCCAACTTGCTTCAGACCGAAGAACCCGCGGCGACGCTTCCACCCTGAACTGCTACCCAGTCTTGATTACTCCAGACCCGGGTACCCACCCTGGCGCGTTCCTTGCGCAGGGCGGGGATTCATGACGTTACCAGGACGACTTCGAGACCCCGGGAATCTCTCCGCGCAGCGCCAGCCCGCGGAAGCACAACCGGCAAATGCCGAACTTGCGCAGGTAAGCCCGCGGACGTCCGCACAGCTTGCAGCGGTTATGCCGGCGCGAGGAAAATTTTGGGGTCGGGCCCTTACCCCGCGCCTTGTCAAACTTGGCCTCAATCTTTGCGTCTTTTACCCTTTTTGCTGTAGTCAATTTGCTTTTGGCTCCTGCTTCCGGCTCAGCTCTCAGCTGTCAGCCATCAGCTCTCAGTTAAGACTTTTCGCGACTACGGCCGGAACGGCATTCCCAGATGCTTCAGCAACACTCGCGCCTGGTCGTCGCTCCTCGCCGTGGTCACAATGGTGACGTTCATTCCCTTGGTCTTGTCCACCCGCGAATAGTCGATCTCGGGAAAAATCAGCTGGTCGTGCAAGCCCAGGGTATAGTTGCCGCGCCCGTCGAACGACTTGGTCGAGACACCCTTGAAATCGCGCACCCGGGGCAGGGCCACGTTCAACAGCCGGTCCAAGAACTCCCACATGCGGTCGCCGCGCAGGGTGACCATGGCGCCGATGGCCTGGCCCTCACGCACTTTGAAAGCGGCGATTGATTTCTTGGCCTTGGTGGTAATCGGCTTCTGGCCGGTGATCTGGCCCAGTTCGTTGACCGCCGGGTCCAGGATCTTGGCATTCTGCGTGGCTTCGCCCACACCCATGTTGACCACAATCTTGTTCAGGTGCGGCACCGCCATGGGATTCTTGAGATCGAATTCCTTCATCAGCGCGGGCGCGACTTCAGCCAGAAAGCGGCCCTTGAGCCGCGGCGTTTCCTTGGCGCTGTGATGGACCTGCGCCGGCTTCGCCTCCTGCTGCTGCTTGTCGCCCTGCTTATCTCGTTTTTCTTTTGCCATTTGCTTCCTCTGGAACTCCAGGAACTCAGCTTCTAGCTTCTGGCTCCTAGCTTCTAGCTTCAAACCCCTGACCATTTGTGCTCTGGCTAGCAGCCAGGAGCCAGCAGCTAGAAGCGCTTTAGCTATTTGTCCAGCGTGGCCCCGCACTTGCGGCACACTCGCACCTTGCGCTCGCCCTGAAACTCGTGCCCGATGCGCACCGGCCGCTTGCAGCTGGGACACATCAGCCCCACGTTCGAGATCGCAATCCGGCTCTCCTGCTCGGCGATGCCGCCCTTGATGTTGCGCTGCGGGTTGGGCCGGACATGCTTCTTCACCAGCATGACGTGCTCCACCAGGATCTTGGCGTCATTGGGGAAAATGCGCAGCACGCGGCCTTCTTTTCCCTTGTCGCGGCCGGTGATCACGCGCACCGTATCGTTGCGCCGCAGGTCCACTCGCTTGTTCGCTCTCACGACTGTCTTCATTTTCGACTCTCGATTTTCGATTCCCAGTGCTCAGCTTTCAGCTCTGTGCTTCAGGATCTCCGCCAGCGCTCTTAAAGAACCTCGGGCGCCAGGGAAACAATCTTCAGAAACTTGCGTTCGCGGAGTTCGCGGGCCACCGGTCCGAAGACACGCGTCCCCACCGGCTCGCCGGCATCGTTGATCAGCACCGCGGCGTTGCTGTCAAAGCGGATGTAGGTGCCGTCGCGGCGCCGGTGTTCCTTGCGGGTGCGCACGATGACCGCCTTCACCACTTTGCCCTTCTGCACCTGGCCCTCCGGGGCCGCCTCTTTTACGCTGGCAGTGATGACGTCCCCCAGCCCGGCATTGAGGCCCGTCGAACCGCCCAGCGGCAGAATCATCTGCAGCTTGCGGGCGCCGGAGTTGTCGGCGACCTCGAGCATCGATCTCATCATCACAGCCATATTCGGATCTCCTCTGGGCCTCTACCGGCGACGCCCATCTAGCTGACT
>DATGYF010000682.1:0-2426 GCA_035298145.1 Terriglobales bacterium
GCCGAGATCAAAGATCCAGATATGCGCTCATTGCAGCAACAATACATTAACGATTTGAAGGTAGTGGGCCAGGATATTCAGGCACTGCCGCTGGAGTACCGCTTCTATCTGAGCCGCAAACTGGATCTCGATGAATCCCAACAACAGCATGCCGATCAGCGGTCGATTCGATTTGATCGCTACAACGGCCAGACCGTAGTGGCAGTGACCGGCAACTACTACGCCGCCTATTCGGAGAAGATTGCGGCCGATCAGCGGGCGCGGAGCACCTTTCTGAATGTAGTCATCCCGATTTTGAAATCCGAGGTGCCTCGCTTTCAGGCCAACCATCAGGTGCAAGGTTACGCCCTTGAAATTTCCCATCACGTTCGCGGACAAGTCATGGGGGTGATGGTGGAGAGGCCGGAAAACCTCATGGTGTTTTTGCCGCAAAGCGGCGCGCTGCAACTTCTAGGCGCCAGGGATGAGAATGTCCAACAGGCTGGGTTGATGCAGGGTCAGATTTTTCTAAACGCCCAGCCCATCAATATCTGGCTCAATGGACAAGGCCCCCAGCCAGCCGCTGGCGCAGACCCGATTAATGCCGCTGCAGAACGCCGGGTGGTGCCGAGCGGAAGTGAAATCGCCCAGGTAGGTGATAGTAGCGGCATGCAAATAACGGTGAGCGCCCCAGTCGCACCGGCGGCAAAACCAAATGTTGTCGCACCGAACCCGGTTCGGGACACATCTCCACAAACCCTGGCCGCGCTGCAAGGTTCCAGTCAGGAACTGCTCGCCAACCTTGTGAAAGAGTTAGACCCGCAGGCGCACTTTGTCTCATATGCGGCGCAGAGTTTTGTGCGTTTTCGCCAAGGTATTTACCTTGAGCTTTCGCTGAAGACGGTTCTGCCCGAGTCTGCAGCGGGGTCGCGATACAGACTTGCCGCAATGGCATTTGATGACCACGTGGCGCACCTCATCCGTCCGACGCTGGCCTATTTCCAGGAAGAGACAAAGTTCGACGGGATCAGTTTCAGTACGACCGTGCATTTGGCCGGCCGATCGCCCGCCGCGGGCAAAACCGAGGCCGTGGAATTCTTTTTCCCTTTCCCGGAGTTGCGCTGCTACGAGAAATACGACTGCACTGGCCAGCAACTCATCGACACGGGGACGGTACTGATCAACGGAGAACGAGTAGAGCTGAATCTGCAAGTCTCTGAAGGCGGCTCCGGTCGCTGATGGTGCTAAACCTTTCAGGGTAATACGAGCACAATCAGAACCAATCTCTTCCGCCGGGTGTGACCGTGCTCACAGGCCAACGTGATTGATGTCCTTGAGGATTCTGCAGCTCCCCGTAAAGATAACAAAAGTGCCCGGTCTTTACCTACTAGCGGTTGGGCATCCTTCGAGGGGACTCTTATGTTAGACCTAAGCTCCGGCCATGTTAGATGGTTCGCTTTGCTACTCACGCTGGTCCTTATCCCCGTCACCTACCTTTTGTCGGCATCCGGCAAGGTGCAGGTGAATGCAGAGGCATTAAACCTCTTTGCACCACTTCCCGCGGTGATGAGCTCGCCCGACAATCCTGTGACTGACGCAAAAGTGACGCTGGGAAGAATCCTGTACTACGATTCTCGCCTGTCGGCCAGCCAGAAGATTTCCTGCAATACCTGTCATCCGCTCGACGCCTATGGCGCAGAATCCAAGCCCGTGTCAACCGGCCACAAAAGCCAGAAGGGTACCCGCAACGCGCCTACCGTCTACAACGCTGCAGGGCACTTTGTGCAGTTCTGGGATGGCCGGGCCCCGACCGTCGAGGAGCAGGCGAAAGGCCCGATCACCAACCCAGTTGAGA
This sequence comes from Terriglobales bacterium, assembly GCA_035298145.1. Lineage (GTDB taxonomy): Bacteria > Acidobacteriota > Terriglobia > Terriglobales > Acidobacteriaceae > JAIQFF01. The sequence continues at coordinate 1,835 of DATGYF010000682.1, forward strand.
TGGCGATGCCCTCCAATGCCGCGGCCGTGCAAGTGATCAAGTCCATGCCGGAGTACGTTGCACTTTTCCAGACGGCTTATCCCAAAGACAAGGATCCGATTACGTACAACAACATGGCGTTGGCGATTGGAGCGTTCGAGCGCGAATTGGTAACTCCGTCGCGGTGGGATGCATTCCTCGGGGGGAACAAGTCGGCTCTGACGGACGCCGAAAAATCAGGCTTCAACACATTTGCCGCAACTGGCTGTCAATGGTGCCACTACGGCCCGTATTTGGGTGGAGCCTCGTACCAGAAGCTCGGCGTGGTGAAACCATGGCCCAACCAAACCGATCAAGGGCTTTACCAGGTGACTAAGGAGGGGATGGACAAGATGGTTTTCAAGGTTCCCTCGCTGCGGAACATCAAGAAGACAGGACCCTACTTCCATGACGGCTCGGTTCCGACTCTGGACCAGGCGATCCGCAACATGGCGGTTCATCAACGTGGAGTAACCCTCACCGACGCCCAGGTGAAGTCGATTGAAATCTGGATGGATTCGCTGACAGGACAGGTACCGATAAACTACATCAAGCCCCCGGAACTGCCGAAGAG
>DATGYF010000683.1:0-3549 GCA_035298145.1 Terriglobales bacterium
GCCCCCATCCCCGAAACCAAAATCCTGCATCCCCACGGCCGATCATCCGTGGAGAAGGAATCGCTATCAACACATGAAGACGCCGATCTTTTCCTCGGCATGGTGAAACTGCAACCAGGGGCCACTTCTATTGTGGACAAAGCGGGGACATTTCTATTGTGGTATGACACTCCCCCGGGTTGCCTTGAGTTTAAGCGGCAAGAGTGGCATACTCTTCGACCTGGCCTAACGCTAACGCCGCTGTTTCCAGCCACTTTCTGAGGGAGTCGTCCAGCCATGCGTCCGTCAGCTTATCTTGCGGTGTGTCTGTGCGTGAGTTTAGTTGTGACCTTGTCGGGTTGCGGTGGGGACACTACATCTCCTCCTCCTTCCAACCATGCGGCTCCCAGGATCATGTCGCATCCTTCCAGTAAGACTGTGGCGCCCGGCCAGACCGCGACCTTTTCCACGACCGCCACGGGGAGCCCTCCTTTGACCTACCAGTGGCAGAGGAACCAGGCGCCAATTTCAGGTGCCACTTCGGCCACTTACACCACCCCTGCAGTCTCCACGACCGACAACGGTGCCCAGTTCCTGGTGGTCGTGAGCAATGCTCTGGGCAGCGCCACCAGCAATCCGGCGACCCTGACCGTGAGCAGCACGCCTCCCCCGCCACCAAGCGTGGTTGACGTGGTGACCTATCACAACGACATCGCCCGCACCGGGCAGAATTTGAAAGAGACGATACTGACCACGGCCAACGTCAGCTTCAACACCTTCGGCAAGCTCCGATCCCTTTCAGTGGATGGAAAAGTCGATGCCCAACCGCTTTACCTGTCCAACCTTGCCGGTATCGCGGGCGGCACCCACAACGTGCTTTACGTCGCAACCGAGCACGGCAGCGTCTATGCCTTTGACGCCGATTCCGGCACCCAGTTGTGGAAGATTTCGACCCTGGGCTCGGGCGAAAGCACCAGCGACCAGCGAGGATGCGACCAGGTGACTCCAGAGATCGGAATCACAGCCACCCCCGTGATTGACCGCGACGCAGGAGCGCACGGTGTGATCTACGTGGTGGCCATGTCAAAATCCGGCTCCACTTACTTCCAGCGACTGCACGCGCTTGACGTCACCACGGGCGCGGAAATGTTTGGCGGCCCGAAATTGATCGAGGCATCTTTTCCGGGCACGGGAGACAACAGCAGCAATGGCCGCGTCGTCTTCGATCCGGCGCAATATAAAGACCGGGCTGCGCTGCTCCTGCTGAACGGGGTGGTGTACACCACCTGGGCATCGCATTGCGACATTCGTCCCTACACCGGCTGGATCATGGGATACAACCAGACCACCCTGGCGCAATCCACTGTCCTCAACGTAGTTCCCAACGGCAGCGGTGGTGCCATCTGGATGGCCGACACCGGGCCGGCCGCGGACAGCGCTGGAAATATCTATCTGCTCGATGCCAACGGAGATTTCGGGACCACGCTCGATGCCAGCGGATTTCCCAGCAACGGCAACTACGGCAATGCTTTTCTCAAGATTTCGTCCGCTGGCGGATTGTCGGTGGCGGACTACTTCGAGATGCACAACCAGCAGCAGGAAAATGACTCCGACGCCGATCTCGGCTCCGGCGGAGCCCTGGTGCTGCCCGACCTCACCGATAGCGGCGGGAACGTGCGTCATCTGGTCGTCGGTGCCGGTAAAGATGGCCACATCTACGTAGTCAACCGGGACGCCATGGGCAAGTTCAACGCCGGCAGCAACAATATTTACCAGGACTTGACCGGAGTGTTGGGCGGCGGAGTATTCAGCATGCCGGCCTACTTCAACGGCGCGCTCTTTTACGGCGCGGTCGGAGACGCCATTAAAGCGTTCAAGATCACCAACGCCCAGCTCGGGAGCGCTCCCGCCCTCCAGAGCAGCAATACTTTCCGCTATCCCGGAACGACCCCCAGCATTTCGGCTAACGGTACCAGTAACGCCATTGTGTGGGCAGCGGAAAATTCCAATCCGGCCGTGCTGCACGCCTACGATGCCAGCGATTTGCACGAGCTATACAACAGCAACCAGGCCAGCGGCAGCCGCGATCAGTTCGGGTCCGGCAACAAGTTCATCACCCCCACGGTGGTAAATGGCAAGGTGTATGTGGGCACCACAAATAGCGTGGGCGTATTCGGTCTGCTGCAGTAAGTGTAGGCGCGAGCATCCTCGCTCGTGCGATGTCATCCTGAGCGAAGTAGCGGCTTCGCTTCGCGGAGCCGCCACGCAGTCGAAGGACCCTGCCTGACGCGAAATGCCTGCGGTTCGTCCGGCGAGTATCCCATGTTCCGAAAATGCTCAGAAAAGGTAGGGGACCTTCGCCTCCACCCAGGATGGCAGGTTCGTCTCGATGGATATTGTTCCCATCTAGCCGGTAACGCGGACTTTCTTGATTTTTCTTCCTACTTGCAACAAGACTGGTTGCTTGAGATCCAGCGAAACGATGGAGTCCGTCTTCGCTTCTCCGTTCACCTTCACGGCTTTCTGCTTAAGCTTCCGCACCGCATCGCTCACCGAGTCCGCAAGGCCTACGCGCGCGAGCAACTTGTCTATCCTTACTAGTCCCTCCGCGGTCACTTCTACCGATGCCTCGAGCTCTTCGACATCCTGGGGGATCTCATCTTTCTGGAACTGCTTCGCCCAATCCTCCGCCGCCTTCGCCGCCGCATCGGCCGAGTGAAAGTCAGTGACAATCCGCCGCGCCAGGTCTTTCTTCGCATCCATGGGATGCGTTTCGCGTTTCATCTTCTCAATCTCAGAAAGCTGCACATCGGTGAGCAGCTCGTAATATCTCCACATCATCGGATCGGAAATCGACATCACCTTGCCGTACATCTCAAGCGGCGGCTCCTGGATGCCGATGGCGTTGCCCAGCGACTTCGACATTTTCTGCACCCCGTCGAGGCCTTCGATGATGGGCGTGGTCAGCACCACCTGCGACTCCTGGCCGTAGGCGCGCTGCATTTCGCGGCCGACCAGCAGATTGAATTTCTGGTCAGTGCCGCCCAGTTCGACGTCGGCCTGAAGCGCGACTGAATCGTATCCCTGGGCCAGCGGGTATAGAAGTTCGTGCATGGCGATGGGCTTTTCTTCCTTGAAGCGCTTATGGAAGTCCTCGCGCTCCAGCATTTGCGACACCGTGAACTTGGCCGTGAGCCGGATCCAGTCCGCCGGCTTCATTTTGTCGAACCACTCGCTGTTGAAACGGGTCTCGGTCTTGGCCTGGGAAAGAATCTTGAACACCTGCGCCATGTAGGTTTTGGCGTTGCGCATGATTTCTTCCGCACTCAAGGGCGGCCGGGTGGCGGAGCGTCCGGTGGGATCGCCGATCATGCCGGTGAAATCGCCAATCAAAAAGATAACGGTGTGGCCGAGGTCCTGAAAATGCTTGAGCTTGCGCAGGAGCACGGTGTGGCCTAGATGAAGATCGGGCGCGGTGGGATCGAATCCGGCCTTTACCCGCAGCGGCTTGCCGGAGGCGAGCGATCTCTCCAGCTTGGCGCGAAGCTCGGACTCCTTCACAATTTCAGC
>DATGYF010000684.1:0-2227 GCA_035298145.1 Terriglobales bacterium
GCCCGCACGGGAAAGATGTTTGCCATCGAACACTACGGCGTCGAGCCCGACATTCTGGTGACGGCCAAGGGCATCGCGGACGGGTTCCCGCTGAGCGCCTTTACTACACGTCCTGAGATCGCCGCTGCCTACAAACCCGGCGATCATCTTTCCACGTTTGGGGGCAATCCCGTATCTTGTGCCGCCGCCTTGGCCAACATCGGGTTCATGGAAAAGGAAAATCTTGCCGCCCGCGCCACCGAGACCGGCAACTACGCCATGGCCAAGCTGCGTGAATTACAAAAGCACAATCCGCTGATCGGCGAAGTTCGAGGCCTGGGGCTGATGATCGGCGTCGAGCTGGTCAAAGATGAAGAACTCACGCCGGCCACCTCCGAAGCGGAGGCCATTCGCGATGGGTTGCTGCGCCAGGGCGTGCTGGTGGGCGTGGGCGGCGTCTATGGCAACGTCATCCGCTTTCAGCCTCCGCTGATTATTACGCGGCCGCAGATTGATCGAGCGATTGCCGCTTTCGCGGCTGCGCTGCAGGAAGTCGCGCAACCGCTGCAGGTCTAGTTCCGGCAGATCGGTCCATCGTCAGTTGGCGGTTGATGTTTGCTTCCTTGTCACATTCTTTTTCTGTGCTTCTGAAATCACATACACCATTAGAATTCCCAGTTCCGGCTCGATGGGATGGCGATAGCGCGGATGCGGGAAAACCGCGTAGTACACCGCCGGGTACGAAAGAATCAGCCAGAAAAACAGCCAGGCTCCGTGCCGGCGCTTGCGCAGGGCGCGTCCCAGGCCCCAGAACGCCAGCACCGACGAAGCCAGGAAAAGAGAATTCTTGAGAGGCGCCAGCGCCGGAATCTCAGACAAACGCGGAACTCCAGCCCAGTAATAAATGAAGCGCTTCAGGCAAAGAACGAGAAAGCGCGGGTAATCCTCTCGAATGAAATCGATGGCCTGGCGCTCGCGCTCCTTAACGTAGGCAACTTCGCCCATCTCGCGGTAGAGTCGCATCTGGTAAACATTTTGCGTCGGATGTAGATATTCTCTCCACGTCCCATCCGCACCAGGGCCGTTTCCAATGCGCAGTTCAGCGCCGAAGTTCGAGCGCAGAGACATCACTCCCAGGGCCCGGTAATTGCGCGCCATCCAGGGAGCGATGCAGGCGGCGAATATCAGTGCCGACAGTACGACCCCGGCCAGCGAAGGCTGGCCGCGCTTCCAACGCCGGTACCATGCGTACAGTCCGGCGGCCGGTAGAAAAGCGAGCAGGGAAGTGTTGGCCAGTGCCGCGATCCCCCACAGCAGTCCGAACTGAATCCACGGGGCGAGCCCGCCTCTCTCTTCCAGGTCGAGGGTCAGCCAGAAAATCAGGGCAAGCAGCAATGCCGCCAGACTTGTCTCCCACACCCAGCGGGTGCACCAGTACATTACGGAGGGCATCACGGCCCACAGCCAGGCCGTCCACACCGCCAGCCTTTGGCTGAAACATCGTCTGGTGATCAGAAAAATGGGGATACAGGTCAGGGCAGAAAATACGCTGTTGATGCCCAGCAGCACGATTGCCGAGGCGTGCGTATAAATCCCGAACAGCTGGAAGACTCCAGCAATAAGAAATGGATAGAGTGGAGGCTCCCATGCCGTCGGCCCCGTGGTGGCGCTGAACGGATTGCTGAAACCCTGGCCCTGAGCGAGGGAGCGCCCGATGCGGCCCATTTCCCAGCCAAAGCTGAAGTTGTCATCAAAGGCCTTGAACCTGTAGGTGTGGGCGACAATAATCCAGCCAAAACGCATTACGAATGCGACCAGCACCATCCAGAAGAAAGATGTGCGGGCCTGACGCCACCAGCGGATGAAGGAACCGGGTTGCATCGTCTCTGCCGGGGAAGCGGTTGTGGCGGCGTCAGCCATGGTTCGCCCGGTCGATTCCGGACACTCCCATTTGTAGCTGATACAGCTCAGGCGGGCAACAGAGGAACCGTGCTGGCGCACGAGCGGGACGCTCGCGCCCACATTTACCTTGCCGTTGAAGTACTGGAGCGGGTCGCATATATTGTATCGGGATGCTCTCTGCGCGACGCAGAGATCGAGGACACCACATGGGTTGGCTGCAGAACAAGTTCGAGAAGAATTTCATGATCACCACCGTGGACTACGTGTTCAACTGGGCGCGTAAGTCGGCGGTGTGGCCAATGACCTTTGGACTGGCCTGCTGTGCCATCGAGATGATCGCCTCTTC
>DATGYF010000685.1:0-2396 GCA_035298145.1 Terriglobales bacterium
CGCCCAGAAATCCACCAATACGGGCTGCTCTGACTTCAGGACATCCTGGTCAAAGTTCGCGTCCGTCACTTCCAAAATTCCGTTGCTTGCCATTTCTCCTCCGGGAGTGCCGCTCGCCGCGAATCGCCGTCGCGAACGGTCTATCAGCCAACGTTGGCTGCATGTATCGTATCACCTGATTGGATGCATCGCAGCCTTAGAAGTCGCAAAGGTGGCGTTTCGGGCTTCCGGTTGGCGGATTCCAGAGAGTTTGTGACCAAACAAAAAGCGCCCTGAACTTTTCAGTTCAGGACGCTCGGCAGCCCTCCCCCAGAACTGCCAAACCACGAGATGGATACTAGGCCCGCTGCATGTTGGTGTAAACGTCACTTTGGTAACTCGCCGGCGCCGCCGGTTCAAATCGGGATAAGTAACGTAAATCCACTGAGAACCGCATTGAAAGTGATAAGCGGATAGCCGCGGCGCGCCGGTCCGGATCGTTTCAGGAATGGGCTGGCAAGGCTGGATCAGGTTCGTCACTGCCGTTGCCAGGTATTCCCCGCATCGCTCGTACTCCAGGTTTCACGGTCTGCCGTGATCAGCTTGCCGTGTTGGATATCGCTGAATTCGACGGTGACGATATCGGAACTCAGTGTCTTGCCGTCCGCCGCGGGCGTGACCCGGGTCCAGTGTTGGCCGGAATCGGAAGAATGGTAAAGAGCGCCGGCGGCGCCGCCCACCCAGATATCGGAATCATTGGCCGACAGCGAGCGGAACACGATGTTCCCCGCCACCGGAATCGTCTGCCAGGTCTTCCCGGAATCGAAAGAGCGCTGCAGAGCGCCGCCGGCGGAGAGCGTCCAGCGGGGCAAATTGTTGCCCGCACGCGACCGCCCGGCGTGGGCAGTCGCGGCGCCTTGCGCGGTCACACCCGAGAACGTGTCCGCCTTCCGTTCTCCCAGCGAGGCCACGCTCCCAGCGCCGCCTGCAGCCTGAACTTCTTCTTGGGATTCGTTCGTGCGCGACTCGTCTTTCGCCTTCCGCTCTGCGGTCTGCGCCGCCATCTCCCGGGATGGTGTTGCACTCTCTACCGTCACTGTCTCGGAGCTGGCCCTGGCAGAATCCAGAGCGTCATTCCGCGCTCGGACCTGACCCTCGATTCCTGCTGTCTTGGCGGCGGACAAAGGCGCGGGGGCCGCCGCCGGCACGGCACCCACGGGCACATCACCCGATCGAACCGCAGCCAACCGGTTGTTGCTCAGCTCCTGACCTTTCTTGTCTTGCTCCAGCGCCAGCGCGGGTGCACCGGCTTGCCCAGCCCGCATCGCGGCGTCGGTGTTCTTCGGGCGTTGCTTAGCCAACTTGCCCGCAGTCCCGGACGCGCGACCGAGTTCCGCCGTTGACCGTGGGGAAAGATTTGCCGCGAGCTTCTGACCGGGCTGCTGGGGGACTTCCTCTTCTAGTTTGAGTTCCGCCGGCGCGGCGGGAACTTTTCCGGCAACCGATCGCGTGGATTCCTGATGCTCGTAGTGAAGCGTCACTGCGGCGCTGACCACCACCACGCACGCCGCCAGCGCTCCCCAGCGCAGCACCGGCCAGCTTAACCACTTGGATCTCTCCGGGCCCGGCGCCAGTGCGGGCTCGATCGCGGGTGTCGCCAGCGATAACACCTCCCGGCAATCGGCGCATTGCACGAGGTGCTGCAGCACGTGCGCTCGTTCACGGTCATTCAATGATTTCTCGGCGAACGCAGTCAACAGGTCAGGATCAGGATGGACTCCGGGCTGCGCCGGTCCCTGCAAACGCTGTTGCACGATTTTTGGAAGCTGCTCCATTTTCTTTCGCCCCTGCGGGGCTCGGCCTTTGATGCTGCTTTCCCGGGGCTCGCGTCCCGGGCTGCATTCTCGCGCCGCTTGGCGGCTTGCGTCGCAGGTCGCGGCGACTACCTGGCCCAAAGCATTCAGTCCTGCATGAAATGTCGAAAGTCAGACGCCTGACGCCCGAGGTCCGACATCCGGCGCCCGCACTTCCCCCTTCTTATCAGAGAACGCTTGAGAAGCCGTTTCTTGCGCCAACCGCTCCCGAATATTTACTTGTAAATCACGTAAATCCACCTCCAGAGCTTCCTCGGCCTGGCGGCGGCTCATGCCCTTGCGCTCGAGCGCCGCCACAATTTGTTTGCGCACACTCTTGGCCAGTTTATCGAGCTTGCGGCTGATGGTGGATTCATGCACTGCGATGGTGCGCGCAATCTCAGCCAGAGTCCGACCGTCCAAATAATAAGATGCCAGAATGAATCGGCCCTCGGCGTCGAGCCGGGACAGAACTTCATCAGTGGCGGCTTCAACTCTGGGATCGACCACGGCGGCGGGCTCGGGAACGGTGGCGGCGAACTGCGCGCCGTCTTCACTCTCTTC
>DATGYF010000686.1:0-1681 GCA_035298145.1 Terriglobales bacterium
TTGTCGCGCGGCTCCGAAAGCTGTCGGAGATAGAGGTGCTGAACCGCATTCAATTGTTCGACTTCGGTGGCGCTGGCCATGGCTGCACAGAGATTATCGCATCGACAGTTGACGAAAACAGGCGATTTCACTCATTGACCCGATCCCATCTCTGGGTCGGCGTATTTGGGCAAGCCGCAGTGGACACAACGCCGTGCAAAACTGTTGTGATACCACCATTTTGCAAAGAACCATTTACCGCATCGTGGACAGGGGAATCGCAGCGCCAAGTTCCCCGCGATGACTGCGAAGATCATCCACCCAATCGCGACTACGAAAGCCGGAGTAAACGTTGAGAACAAGCGCATCGAAAGCAAGGCGACACTAAAACAAACTGGCACGTAGCCTAAGAAGGCGAACCATGCGAGATTCCGTCTCCTTCGGTACTCGCCCCATGCGTCAGGAGTGGCCATTTCAACGCAAGTCTAGCGCACTTCCGGATAGTTGACGAAAACAGGCGATTACACCAACTACGATTCTCCAGCCTGCCAGGGTGGGTTGTGAGTGTAGTGGCGATGTTCCGCAACAACCCGAAGCAGCACGGCGGCGGACACTATTCGGCCGGGCACCGCCGCAAATCGATATTGAAGACATCTCCATCCTTAAGAGAAAACAGGTTCCGTAATGCGCGCGCGTCAGTCACTGCGCAGTTATTTTTGAATGTGATTTCACGGAGCTCCGCCCGCGAGGCTTGGGTTGGAAGCGGTTCCGCAACGGCGAGTCTGCCTGTGCTGTGACCGAACGGGAGGCGTTATGTCGCCTCCTCCCATTACTTTCCGGCCTTGCCTTGGACGCTGCCAACGCCCGTGCAGAAATCCCAACCCGTCCTGCCCGAGAGGCCGGCGAACGGACCACAGTAATCAATAGCGATGTCGTGGAAGTCCGCAGGGTTTCCAAGATTGCTGTAGATCGTAGTGAGTTCGCCATCACTAGAAGTAGCGAAACGGCCTGCCGAGTTGACCACGCCAGCCAGTGCCGGCGCTGAAAGACTAGTTCCACCCACGATCCACCATCCCCTGACTCCGCAACACCCGTTGGTCGAGCCTCCAACTGGCGTGCTATCAAAGACCCAAGCGCCGGTTTCAGGGTTAGCATCGAAGGACACGTCGGGCACACCGCGTGAGCTCCCGACGACGCTGGCGATGGACGTCTGATAGGTCGGGATGGATTCGAACACGCTCCGACCACTGCCAGCTTCAGCCCAAGGACGCTCGGTGATGAATGCCAAGGTCGAGGGATTCCGGCTGATGGTCGTGCCCCCGGCTGCTACAACATTGGGAGAAATGCTGGGCCACTCTGTTCCCGGAGAGTCGCCTGTGGAAGCGAAGAATACGACGCCGGACTTGACAAATCTTGCGTCCAGACTGGTTTCGCCAGAGAATTCTCCGCCACCCCAACTGTTGGAAACTTCACCGCCACCCGCGGCGGCGACAAGATTGGCAGCCACGGTTTCGGCTGCCAGCAGACTGGAAAGGCTGTTCGACGCTGCTTCAACCAGGATGATCTTGGCGCTGGGCGCCATCGCGTGTGCCCACTCTATGTCGAGAGAGGCCTCAAGCTCCCATCCTCCGGTGGGATCCTGAGGTGGCTTAACTCCGCTGGCAAAAACTTTGCTGAAATTCGCCGCCGGTAAGCCGAACTG
>DATGYF010000687.1:0-2602 GCA_035298145.1 Terriglobales bacterium
AGTTTCCAAGGAGCACGATATGGAATTAATCGAACGCTATCTGCAGGCGGTAAAGTTCGCGCTTCCCCAGGAGCAGCGTGAGGACATCATCAAGGAGCTGCGCGACAACCTCCTTTCCCAGATCGAGGAGAAGGAGGCGGAACTCGGCCACCCCCTCAGCGAGGACGAACAGGTAGAGCTGCTGAAGAAACTGGGCAGCCCCATGCGCCTGGCCAGCCGCTATCGCAAGCAGCAATACATGATTGGAGCGACTATGTTTCCCATCTATTGGAAGGTATTAAAGGCCTCACTGGGGCTCGCGTTCCTGGTGCTGGTGGCGGCCAGTATTGCGACCGCTGCCGCCGGCAAGACTCTCATGGAAAGCCTGGGAGTGCTATTCCGCTATCCCGGCGTCGCCTTGATGACCTTCGCCTGGATTACTCTGGCTTTCTCTGCTCTGGAGTTTTTTGGAGCCCGGCTCCGCTTGAAGGACACATGGGACCCGCGCAAGCTGCCGCCGCTGGTAAAGCACAGCCCGCGCAAGTCGCGCTTCGAGTTGATCACGCAACTTCTGCTGCAAACCATATTTGGTGTCTGGTGGCTGGTCGGATTGCACTATCAGTACCTCATCCTCGGCCCGGGCCTTGCCTTCCTCCGCTTTGGCGTGGTGTGGCAAGCCATCTATCCCCTGTTTGTGGTGATGGTGCTGGCGGATGTTTCGATCACCGCCGCCATGCTGATATGGCCGCAGTGGATCCAGGGTAGAAGCGTGTCGCGGCTGGTCATGAGCGCGCTCGGTCTGGTTGTCCTCTATTTCCTGATCAACGCTCCCGAGTTGTTTGTACCCGCAGACGCGAGCGCGGCACAACTGCAAGCCCTGGCGAAGGGTATTAACACCGGAGTTCACCTGGGTCTGGTGATTGCGGCCATCGTGAATGCCGTCAATATCGTGGTGGAATCTGCACGGTTGATCGGACGGAGGCTTGGCCTGCTGCATCAGGCGACGGTGTCGTAATTTACGGATTGTCGGATTTACGGATTGTCGAATTTGAGGCCCTGCTGATTTTCAATTCGTCAATCCGGCAATTCGAAAATCCGCCAAACTTTTACTTCGTACGGTAGAAACTCAAGGCTGCGTCTCCCTGCTCCAGCTTGCGATAGCGGAACAGGGGCGCAAAATCCGCGCCGGGATCGAACCTCTTATCATGCTCGGCGAAGACTACCGCATCCGGCGCCAGCAAAGTCGATTGCGAGAGCTGCTGGAGTATCTGAGCATAGACCTTCTCCAGGCGGTAGGGAGGATCGAGAAAGACGAAGTTCGCCGTGATGTTCCTGGCTTCCAGCTGGCGCAGGGCGCGAGCGGCGTCTTCCTTCAACACTTCGTAGCCCGACTCCACTTTCAGGGAGTCGAGATTGCGCCGGATGAGGGTGGCGGCGGAGGTCGAGGATTCCACAAAGTAAACTTTGGCCGCTCCGCGGCTCAGGGCTTCGATGCCGACCGCACCGGTGCCGGCGCAAAGGTCGAACCAGACCTTGCCCTCGAACGCCGCGGCGTTTCCCGCGCCCAGCACATTGAACAGGGTCTCGCGCAGCCGGTCGGCGGTGGGGCGCAGGTCCATGCCGCGCAGCGAGTGCAAGGGGCGGCTGCGAAATTTGCCTCCAATTACTCTCATGATGCCGCCTCGCATGGCGCCGCGCTGGCGGGCTTGCGCCCTGCCATCGCATTACCTTGGATATGCTGAAAGTACAACTCCCCGCTCCAATCCGTTGTCTAAACTATATAGAATGGCAGTAGGGGGAGAGAGCTCAGGTTTCTCATGAGAAGTTGGTCCATTTCGGCAGGCCGGGTGTTTGGGGTTGAAGTTCGCATCCACTGGACCTTTTTCCTGATGCCACTGTTTGTGTGGTACACCGAGTACGCCGCCCATCGCACAGCCAACGAGGGGCGAGGCCTGGCCCTGGTCGGCATCATCTTCGCTTGCGTACTGGCGCATGAGTTCGGTCATGCCCTGGTGGCCCGGCGCGCGGGAGTTCGAGTAAAGGCCGTCATCCTGCTGCCCATCGGCGGAGTTACCCAACTGGACGACAGCCAGCCCGCAGCCGATTCCAAACTCGTTCCCTGGAAGCGGGACATTCGAATCGCCATGGCGGGGCCGCTGGCCAACCTGCTGCTGGCTTTGATTTCCGGCCTGGTTATCGTGGCCATCGCTCCCCATTTCGACCTTTGGAGCTGGCCCTTCATGCGTTCCGGCAATCTTCCCCGCAGCCTGGTGTGGATCAATCTTTATATCGCGGGATTCAATTTGCTTCCCGCCTATCCCATGGATGGCGGGCGGGTGTTGCGGGCGCTCTTCAGCCGCCACATGGACCCGATCCAGGCCACGCGCCGAGCCGTATCGATTGGCCAGGCCTTCGCCACCATGTTCATCCTGGGCGGCATGCTCTTGCCCAACTACTGGCTCACGCTGGTGGGATTGTTCCTGTTCATTGCGTCGCAGATGGAAGAACGCTCCGCCGTCTTTCAGTCGGTGCTGGAGAAGGTGCATCTGGAAGACGTGATGCTCACCGATTTTGCCACGCTCTCTCCGGCCGACACCCTCGAAGACGCGCTGGAAAAAGCCGT
>DATGYF010000688.1:0-3483 GCA_035298145.1 Terriglobales bacterium
GCAAGCTCACCTTCCTGAATGAAGTCCCGTCGCATGGCGCCGGGCCTTGCCATGTGTCGCTCGACCAGACCGGGAAATACGTCCTGGTGGCCAATTACGATAGCGGCAGCGTGGCCGTCTTCCCGGTGCTCAAAGATGGCAAGCTGGGCGAAGCCTCGGCCGTGGACCAGCACACCGGCCACGGACCCAACCCTGAGCACCAGGAAGGGCCGCACGCCCACCAGATTGATGTGTCCCGCGACAACCGCTTTGCGTTAAACACAGATCTCGGCCTTGACCAGGTGTTGGTCTATCGCTTCGACACGGCCAAGGGCACGCTGGCGGCGAACGATCCGCCCTTCGCGGAAGTTGCTCCGGGTGCGGGCCCGAGGCACTTCGTTTTCCATCCCGGCAACAAATTCGTCTATGTGATCGCCGAGCTGGGTTCGACGGTCACTGAATTTTCCTACGATGCCGCCACCGGCGGCCTGAAGCGCCTGACTGCAGTCTCGACCTTGCCGGAGGGATTCAAGGGACAGAACGATACTGCGGAAATCAAGGTGGACGCGGCGGGAAAATTTCTTTATGGCTCGAACCGCGGGCACGACAGCATCGCCGTCTTCGCCCTAGACCCGGCGACGGGCTCACCCAAATTACTGGAAAACGTCTCCACCGGCGGCAAGACCCCGCGCAACTTTGAAATCGCACCCGGCGGCAACTACCTCCTGGCGGCCAACCAAGCCAGCAATAACATCGTGGTCTTCAAAGTCGATCAGCAAACCGGCCACTTGACGCCCACCGGCCAGGTCTTGCCGGTGACGTCGCCAGTCTGCATTACATTCGTGATGATCAAGTGAAGTAAAGAGTAAAGCAAAATGGAGGACGGGCGTCCCGCCCGTCCCGCTTTTCCCCACGGCGTCACTTCCATTTTCCCGCCCCTTCCACAATCGTGATGTAGCGATCCATGGGAAGGTCGGTAAACCGCTCTACCGCGCCGCTGGGCAGCGGCCATTTCACCTCGAGCCAGTCAATTTTTTTGCGCGCGCCAAGCCCCAGCACCGTGCGTGGATCATGCGACGACAGATAGCTGCCTCCGCCCACTTTCATGTGACTGCGTTTCAGGTCGCCCGCCTGGTAAGAGATTCGCGCTCCAATCGCGTCCGGGTTCGACTTCTTTCCGATAAGCCGAACGCCCAGCCAGTGGCTCTGTTTGGCGGCCTGGTTGCGCAATAGAATCGGCGGCCCGCCATTGACCGCAATCAGAACGTCAACCGCGCCATCGTTGTCGAAGTCTCCAATCGCCATGCCCCGCGCCGAAATCTGGGTGGAAAATATCGGACCGCTCTGCGCGCTGACGTTCTCGAACCCCCGCCCGGTGTTATGCATAAGAATGGGCGGCTCTTTATATGTCACTCCCGGATGCAGGCCCTCGATCAGATCATCGGGATTGCCGTTGGCCAAGAAGAGATCGAGGTTGCCGTCATTGTCGTAGTCGAAGAATTTCAGCCCCCAGCCGCTCATCAGCCGGGTGGCCATGCCCACGCCGGTCTCACGCGCCTTGTCGTCGAAAGTTTCGTCGTGATTGTTCTGATAGATGGAGTAAATTTCGCGGTCGATATTGGCCACAAACAGGTCCATCCATCCATCCTGATCGTAGTCGGCGGAGTCCACGCCCATGCCGGAGCGGGCCCGGCCGTCGGCGCTGAATGCCACTCCGGCCGGCGTGCCGATCTCTTCAAACTTCCCTCCCCCGCGGTTCATGAACAGAAAGTTGGCCACGGTGTCATTGGCCACAAACAGGTCCATCCGGCCGTCGTTATTAAGATCGGTGGCCACCACTCCCCAGGCCTTTCCCGGATACTTTGCAATGCCCGAGGCCCGGCTCACATCCGTAAATGTGCCGTCGCCGTTGTTGTGGAACAGCCAGCTGGGCAAGGGATTATAGAGACGGGGAATGCAATATCCGTGCTTGCCTTCCTCGCCCGGGCCGCAGGTCTTGTTCTGCGACTTGGAGAACTCCACAAATTGGCAAACGAACAGGTCCAGCCGCCCATCGTTGTCGTAGTCGAACCAGACCGCGCTGGAAGCCCATCCTGGAGCGGCCACGCCGGCTTTCTCGGTCACGTCGGTGAAGGTGCCATCGCCGTTGTTGTGATAGAGAATGCTGCGGCCGTACTGGGTCACGTACATGTCAGGAAAGCCGTCGCCATCGTAGTCGCCCACCGCGATGCCCTGGCCGTAGCCGCCGGCCGACACTCCGGCCTTCGCGGTCACGTCGGTGAATGTGCCGTCACGATTGTTGCGATAGAGCGCGTTCCGCAGCGGCGGATCAGGAGTGAAGAAGTCGCACTTGCCGCTGTTGACCAAGTAGATGTCCATCCAGCCATCGTTGTCGTAGTCGAGGAAAGCGCACCCCGCGCCGGTGGTCTCCGGCAGGAATCGCTCCGGAGACTTCCCGTTCACATGCGCCCAGCTGATGCCGCTGACGGAAGGAGGAACTTCTTCGAAAGGATAAAGCGGGTCGGGCAGGGCACCAGCCAACCGCGCCAATCCGGTAAAGGCGATGCCGCCCGCAAGTGCCCGAAGCAGTTCCCGCCGGGAGAGCAGCCGCAATTTCCGATTTTGCTTTGAGATCAGATTGTTCAATTCAGCGATGGTTCGTCGGTAACCATTGTACTGTCACAAAACTCCCCCCAGTCATCCTGTGCGGAGTGACTGCTTCGCATCGCGAAGCAGTCGCGCAGTCGAAGGCCCCCTACGGAATCGATGCGCCCTACTGCCGGTAAGCTGACGAGCCCCAGCCAGGTAGCGGTCCCTCGACTCGCTCTCACCGCTGGCGCGGCTCGAGCCGCGCTCGGGATGACACCAGTGCGGCAGGCGTCTTGCGCGCTAGTTGGAATTTTCAGGCTGAGTTCCCGCCGGCGAACCGGGCTGAGCGCCGCTCTTCTCCGTCATCTGGCGATGGATGGCAAATTCCCTGTCCGCATCCTGCTTGCGTCCCGAGCGATTGTAGGCCATGGCTAGATTGTAGTGCGCGGCCGGGTTTTTCGGTTCCAGCTTGACCGCCGTCTCGAGCGGCTGGACCGCTTCCGGAAATTGTTTAGACGAAATCAGCGACACACCCAGCCCCAGGTAGGCGTCGCCGAAGGTGGCGTCCAGCTTGGTGGCGCGGGTAAAGTGCGCTATGGCCTCGGGCCACTGGCTGTCCTGCCGCGCCAGCTCGCCGAGCACGTACTCCGCCCCCGCATTCGAAGGATCAATCTCGATTTCCTGCTGTAGTTCCTTTTTAGCCTCTTCGGCCACCGTAGGGCTGGGATCAGGCTTCGAGAGCAACAGGCGGGCGAGCAGGAAATGGATCCCAGGCATGCGCGGATCCTGCTGCAGGATGCGCTTGTATTCGCCGGCCGCCTGGTCCCACTTCCCCTGCAGCTCGAGCGCCTCGGCATTGAGCCGGCGGGCCTGGTACGAGTTGGGCGCGGTCGCCGCCAGTTCCTGCGCCGCCGA
>DATGYF010000689.1:0-4945 GCA_035298145.1 Terriglobales bacterium
ATGGAGAGGCATGAACGTTTTCCTCGTCATATAGCATTATTCGGGAGCCGATACGTCTTCACATGGCGTCTTCAGAAAGTCCGGCCTTGGCGCCGACGAAGGCGTAGGCCGCGACAAATACATAGGTTACCAGCGGAACCAGATACGCTCCCGCGATACCATGGGCCTCTGCAATCAGGCCCATGAGCGGTGTCAGCACGGCCCCGCCGACGATTGCCATTACCAGCAGCGAACCACCGATCTTTGTGTTCGGCCCAAGTTTTTTCAATCCCAGCGCGAAGATGGTGGGAAACATCAGCGACATAAAGAAGCTGGTGAGAAAGAGTGCCCACAGTCCCACCCATCCCGGCCGCAGGACCGCCACACCGGCCAGCACGATATTGCACAAAGCAAATGCGCCGAGCAACTTGTTGGGAGCGATAAATCGCATCAAGTAAGCAGAGATGAAGCGTCCGACTCCAAAGGCCACCAGAGTGCCAGTGAGGAAGTATCCCGCGACCTTTTCCGGTTGGTGGGTGTAGTCCTGCACATACTGGATGAAATAACTCCAGGTCCCGACCTGGGCGCCGACGTATAGAAATTGTGCCACTACAGCCAGCATGAAATGTGGATAGCGGAGCAGGTCCCGGAAGCGTCCGTGATCGCCGCCGGCCTCATGCTCGCTCTGAATCGCGGGAAATTTGGTTCGCAGGATCAGTATGGCCCAGATCAGGGCGACCGTTCCCAGCACCAGGTAGGGCTTGACGACGCGCAGCGTCTCCGATCGCAAGTAGGCGTCATAAAGGTGCTGTGACTTCATCGCATCCACCTGTTGCGAACTCAATTCCACGCCCGAAAAGATGAATGCTGTGCCGATGAGAACGCCGCTGATGGAACCGAGGGGGTTGAAGGCCTGCGAGAAGTTGAGGCGTCTCTCCGAACTCTCCGGATCGCCCAGCTGTGCGATAAAAGGATTGGACGCAGTCTCCAGAAAAGACAATCCGCTGGCGATCACGAAAAGGGCGAGCAGGAAAAAAACATAGCGCCCAGCCAATGCGGCCGGCCAGAACAGGAACGTGCCCAGGCTGAACAGGAGCAGTCCGATCACGAATCCGGCCTTGTATCCAAGCCTGCGCATGATCAGCGCCGCCGGCATGGCCAGGACGAAATAGCCCATGTAAAAGGCGGACTGCACCAGGCCGGCCTGGAACCGGGTGATAGCAAATGACTTCATGAACTGGCGGATGAGCACATCGTTCAGGTTGTTGGGTACACCCCACAGGAAGAACAGCGCGGTAACCAGGAAGAAAGGCAGGAGATGCCCGGCGGGGAAGAGCGGCTGGTGGCGGGTGTCACTCGTTGCTGGGTTGGCGATGGAGTTCGATATTTGCATAGAGTGTCCCAGTGTGGCCGCGGGCGACTCGCCCGCGGCTTTTGATCTTGCTTCCAAACCTCGCGGGCGAGTCGCCCGCGACCACACAAGCAACCACACAACCCACCACAACCACACAACGCCATCACTTCAGTCCATGCGCATCATGATCTTCTTTACCCGTGCTGGATTCTCGCTCCAGGCCGCCAGGGCCTGCGGAGCTTCATTCATAGTCACGATCGAGCTGACGGCGTCGTCCACCGGAAAACGATGTTCCTCCAGCATGCGGATTACCTCGCGAAAATCCTCCGGCAGCGCATTTCGCGACCCCAGAATGTCGAGTTCTTTCTGCACAAACAGCCGGGTTTCGTAAGCCACCAATTCTTTGGCATAACCGATATACACGACTCTGCCGGTGAAGGCCACTTCTTCTACAGCGCTGCGGAAGGTTTCCGGCAATCCAATGGCTTCGATGATCACATCGGGGCCGCGGCCGCCGGTGAGTTCAGCCAGGCGCGGGTGCAACTCTTCCCTGGTGGTGCTGATGGAATGAGTGGCGCCGGCGGCCCGTGCCGTGTTCAGCTTTTCGTCGTCCCGATCGATGGCGATGGTCTTGGCACCGCGAAAGCCGGATGCAGCCACGACGCCAAGCCCAACCCCGCCGCAACCCAGGACTGCCACCGTATCTTCGGCCGTCACCTGTCCGCGGGCCACCGCGTGAAAGCCGACGGTCAGCGGCTCCACCAGGCACAACTCCTTGAGATTAAGCCTTGCCGGATAAATTCTTTCCGGGGGCACGACGATGTATTCCGTGGCTGCGCCGTCCCTCTGTACTCCGAGCGTTTCATTGAACTGGCAGGCATTGGGACGGCCGCGGCGGCAGGAAGGGCAATGGCCGCAGCTGGTGTAAGGAGACAGCGTGACATCCACGCCGGCAGCCAGCGCGGGATTCCGGCTGCCCTCGACAATCGTGGCCGAAACTTCATGCCCGGGAATTCGGGGAAACGATACCAGGGGGTTGCGGCCGCGAAAGGAGTTCAAATCGCTTCCGCAGAAACCCACCATGCGGACCTTCAACAGAAGGTGGTTCGGGGTCAGCACGGGTTCGGAAACGGTCGCGATCTCCGCCTGCCCCGGCTCTCGCAGTACCAGCGCTCTCAATTTGTAGTCCTTCCCGTGGCGGCGGGGCCCGTATTTCTTAAGGTTGGATCGGTCAGGTGTGCAGCGTGGCGCGCAACACAAAACGTCCCAGACTTTGTTAAGTCATGGGACGTTTGTCGAACAGCCCTCCCCCGAAGTCTGCTCAACATCAGAGTAAGTGCTGGGAGGGAGCCTGTGAATGGCCCGTTCAGGCTACTGTGGAAATCCAAGGAATCCTGGGTGAAGCTGATAAGCATGGGCCCGGCAATTGTACCGGGCGCGCGGGGGCAAAGGCTGGAGATTCCTGAAAGCTGTGTAGCCCAGGGGCGCGTCCGAAAAGAGGTCCGTTGACGCTCCGGATGTGGGGCGAGATACACTGCTGACGAGTAAGGTCCGTAGGTCGCACCCTGCATGAGCGAAGAAAAACCAAGCCGCATCACCTGGATGGATGTGCTTTGGCTGTTCTTCCTGCTGGGCCTGGCGGCGCTGCCGCCGGTGTGGGAACCGCACAAGCAGCTGGTGTTGCTGGCCATTGGCGTGGTGCAACTGGCCGAAGGCCGAATCATCGCCAATGAGCCGCGCTACGGGCCCTCCTTCGTGGTCCTGATCAAGATCCTGCTGGCCACGCTGCTGATCAATCACACCGGCGAGCTTGGCATCAACAGCAGTTACTATCCGATCTACTACGTCCCGGTGGTTACCGCCGCCATCCACTTTGGCTCCTGGGGGACTCTGCTCTGGACCGCCCTGGCTTCGGCGGCCTATTGCTCATATCTTTATCCCGCGCTGCAGGAATATACCCTGACTGCCACGGGCGCAGCCGAACTCGCCATCCGCATCATGTTTTTCTTCCTGGCCGCAATGGTAGTGAACCGCTTTACCCTCGAGAACCGGCGGAAGACGGCGCAATATCAGCAGGTGGCCGAGCAGTTGACCGAGGCCAATCGCCAGCTGGAACGGGCCCAGGCGGAAGCCAGGCGTTCTGAGCGCCTGGCGGCCCTGGGGCAGCTTTCAGCCGGGCTGGCGCACGAAATCCGCAATCCGCTGGGAGTGATCAAAGGGTCGGCGGAGACGCTCAACCGCAAGCTGGAAAACTCTAACCCGCTGGCCAGTGAGCTGGCGGGTTACATATCAAGCGAGGTGAACCGGGCGAGCGCGCTGGTCACCCGCTTTTTGGACTTCGCGCGGCCGCTGCGCATCGAAACCCGTCTCCTGCGGGTAACGGACCTGCTTGACCAGGCCTTGAAAACGGTGGCGGAACAGTGGAGAGGCGGCGCGATAGCGGTGCAACGTGAATATGAGGGGGATTTGCCCCTGGTACCGCTCGACGAGAATCTTTGCGAACAGGTATTTCTGAATCTGGTCCAGAACGCCTATGAAGCCATGGGAGAAGATGGTGGGGCCTTGCGGGTCAAGGTTTCAAATGCACGCTCGAACGGGCGTCAGGGAGTGCGGGTGAAGTTGAAAGACACCGGCCCAGGGGTCGCGGCGGAAATGCGGGAGCAGATTTTCAATCCCTTTGTGACCACCAAGAAAACCGGCGTCGGACTGGGGCTCTCCATCGTTTCGAAGATTGTGGATGAGCACCACGGCACCATCCGGCTGGAGAAATCAGAAGAGAAGGGCGCAGCCTTCGTGATCTTCTTTCCGCTGGAGGAACAGGCTGGGCAGGGAGCTGGAGGTTCATGACGATCCCGAACGCGACCATTCTGATTGTCGAGGATGAAGCAAAAATGCGCCGTCTCCTGGAACTCAATCTGGGAGATGACGGTTTCCAGACCTTGTCCGCGGAGGATGCGGAAACCGGGCTAAAACTGCTGCAGAACGGTGCCGTCGATCTGGTGATCACGGATCTCAAGTTGCCAGGCATGAATGGGCTGGATTTCCTGCAGGCGGTGAAACGCTTCCAGGCGGCTCTCCCGGTGATTGTCATGACCGCCTTCGGGACGGTCGAAACCGCGGTCGAGGCCATGAAGGCAGGGGCGAGCGACTACGTACTGAAACCTTTTTCGCTCGACGAAATGCGCATGGTGGTGCACAAGGAGCTCGATGTGCAGCGCCTGCGGGTGGAGAACCGTTCCCTGCGCGAGGCACTGCAACAACGTTACCAGCATCCCAACCTGGTGGCGCGCAGCGCCAAAATGCAGGAGGTGCTGGCCACCGTGGAACGGGTGGCGCCCACCAACTCCACCGTGCTGCTGGGCGGTGAAAGCGGCGTGGGCAAAGATCTGGTGGCGCGCGCCATCCACGAGAAATCGCGCCGGGCCTCCGGGCCGTTCATCAAGATCAATAGCGCCGCCATTCCCGAGAACCTGCTGGAGAGCGAACTGTTCGGTTATGAAAAGGGCGCCTTTACCGGAGCCACCACCAGCAAACCCGGAAAGTTCGAGCTCGCCGACAAGGGAACTCTCTTCCTCGATGAGATCGGCGATGTGCCACCCGCAATCCAGGTAA
>DATGYF010000690.1:0-2093 GCA_035298145.1 Terriglobales bacterium
CGGGAGCGGCAGTGGTCGCGGCGCTGAACGTTGCCCACCGTCCGGAAAATACGGGTAAGCTGATCATCGTTGTTCTGCCGGACTTCGGCGAGCGCTACCTGACCAGCGTGTTGTTCGACGCGCTTCGCAACGAGTCGTTACAGATGGCGACTGCCGCAATGTGATATGCCAAAGGTCATTTCCTGGATTCGCGAAGACGTCGCCACCGTTCTCGAGCGTGATCCCGCGGCAAAGTCGCGCCTCGAAGTGTTCTTGTGCTATTCCGGCCTGCATGCGCTCTGGTTCTATCGAATCAATCACTGGCTCTGGAAGCGCGGTTTTTTCCTGCTCGGCCGCTGGCTTTCGCAGTGTGCGCGTTTCCTCACGGGAATCGAAGTTCATCCGGGAGCCCGCATTGGCCGGCGCTTGTTCATTGACCACGGAATGGGAGTGGTAATAGGCGAGACCGCCATCATCGGAGACGATGTCACGATGTATCAGGGAGTCACACTCGGAGGCACCGGCAAAGAACACGGCAAACGCCATCCCACCATTGGCGACAATGTTGTTATCGGCGGTGGAGCTAAGATTCTCGGCAATATCACAGTCGGCAAGAACTGCCGCATCGGGGCAGGCTCGGTTGTCTTGAGACATGTCCCGGACGACTCCACCGTTGTAGGCGTTCCCGGCCACATTGTCTTCCGCAACGGCAAGCGCATCGTGATCACCGATCCCAAGCAGATCAACGATCCACTCTCCGAGGCCCTCGCTGCCGTCGCGACAGAGGTCAACAAACTGCGCGAACGAGTCCACAAGCTCGATGGCGAAACCGCCACAAACGCCGACTCCGCCCCCTCGCTGGAGCAAATCATCCACGAAATCGATTACCAGATTTAGTAAGCGCCGGCAGAGGGTGATTTTGGTCTGATACTGTTGTGACCATCAGCATTGCCGACCCTTGGGACCACCGGAAGAACGCGGCGCAGGTGTTCCTCAAAGACCTGTCTCTCTCCACCTCGGGCAGCTACGAGAAATCATTCCGTGCCGGCGGACGCCGTCACTCGCACATCATGGACCCCCGCCGCGGCGTTCCGGCGGAAAACGCTGTTCAGGTTACCGTCATTGCGCCCCGCGCCATCGATAGCGAGGTCTGGGCGAAGTCCTACTTCATTCGGGGATACGCCTGGACGGCGGCGCACAAGCCGAAGTCCTGGCGTGTGCTCTACTGCGAAAACACTCCCGGCGCCGCATGCACCTGGGTGGAGTAGGCCGCCCGACTGAACCACACGTCGCGGCGTCCGATCTCCACGTGCAACTGGGCCCATTGTTCCACAGTCCTCCCTCACTTCGGTGATCTTACCCGCCGGCGGTGCTGACGATATTCTCGGCCGCATGGCAGATACAGGCACGAAGCCTCCTCGTAAGCTCATCATTGCTCAGAACATGGAGGAGGCGAAAGCGGCGGCCTACGCAAACGATCCCCAAACGGAACTAGTGATTCTGGGACTGAGTGAGAACGCCGCCGTGACAACCTGCGGATGGGCGCGCCGTTTCTTCGACAGCGGCAGTTTGAGCCTGTTTTGATGGAAGTCGCGTAACGGACGAGCCCCCGAGTGCAGCGTCGGGCTGCCTTGCATAGCGCTTTGGCGTGCCATGGCCGTCGTCACTGGCCCGTGCGATCATCACACGCTGCCTATTTTTGCTGCATTGCCTCTACGGTTTTGGTGACGGCGTCCAACCTTGCCTCACCAAAGTCCATATCTGATTCGAATTCATGGAAGATAGGTCCCCAAACTGGCATCTCTCGATTGCCGTGCGCCAGTGGTCCAGACTCTTTTCCCTCTATGATGTCTTTGACCCGCCGAAAAGGGAACGTTCCGCCATTCCTATGCGAAATTCGCGTCAAATCCGGAGCCCCATGCTTCAGCGCAACTGAGGCTGGTCCATGACCTCGTCCGTCGACTCCATGACAAGAGGCGCAATAGTGTCGAAAGATCTCCGTACCCTCGAGCGGGTTGCGCATCGGTGAGGTTGTTTGACCCTGCCTCGGTGTTGCCCACAAGAGAACAGCCGGTAAGAGAAAAGGCCCAAGCAGCAGCATTGACGATCGTCCT
>DATGYF010000691.1:0-4554 GCA_035298145.1 Terriglobales bacterium
GACCGTCTCAGCGGCCGTAGTTGGGGCGTCTCGTCTGCATCTCCGAGGGCGAGACGCCCTCGGGACAGCCGGCGAGACGCCGGCGCTACTTTAATAACCTTGCTTTTTATCTACCACCCAATGCAGAGGCTGGCCCTGCAGGTAGCGACGCAGGTTTTCAGCGACGCACTGGTAGTGGCGCTCCCAGAGTTTTTCGGTGAGACCCGCGGTGTGGGGCGTGATCAGAAGATTTTCCTGGTCCCATAGGGGCGAGTCTTGAGGCAGCGGCTCAGCTTCGAAGACATCGAGCGCCGCGCCTCCGATTATTTTCCCGCGCAGAGCGTGAGCCAGCGCTTCTTCATCCACCAGGGGACCGCGGCCCACGTTGATCAGGCAGGCATCAGATTTCATTTTTGCCAGGCGTGCCGCGTCCATCATGTGGTTGGTAGCAGGCGTGACGGGGACGGCCAGCACAACATAGTCCGATTGCGCCAGCAGTTCATCCAATTGCGAAGAAGCGAAGACTTGCTGTACGCCCTCGGGAGTTCCCTTCCCGGGATTCTCGCGCACCGCGATCACGCGCATGCCGAGATTTGAGGCGTGTTTTGCGACGGCCCGCGCGATGCTGCCCAGGCCGACCAGGCCGAGTGTCGCTCCCGCCAGTTCTCGCGGGCGAGGGCGCCCGCGCCACATGGGTGTCTGTCCCCAGATATGCTTTTGCTGAAAGCGTGCGGCTTGAGGCAAGCATCTGGCCAGGGCGAAGATCATGGCCATGACTTGCTCTGCCACCACGGGGCCGTGGACGTCACGGGCGTTGGTGAGCACCACGTCGCTGTTGATCAGCTCGGGAAACATGAGCTGATGAACCGCCGCCGCAGGAGAATGAATCCAGCGCAATTTAGTCGCGACTTTGAATTGCTGCGGACGCAGGGACCAGCTGACTATGATTTCCGCGTCCCTGAGCTGGGGTTCAATTCCTTCATAGCTGGATTCCTGGGTGGCCTCCACGGTGGGAAAATCCTGATGCAGGCGTTCCGAAAACCAGGATGGCGTGTTCCACAGTTCGAAGGGATGGTGGACCAGCGTCAGGAGTTTCATAGGATCAAATTTAACCACGGAGGACACAGGGGACACGGAGAACCCAACTTCAACGGCTTAGACTTTCGTCAGCGACAATCGCAGATCCTGTCCTGTCATCTCTTTCGGCTGCGGGATGCCCAGCATACCTAACACCGTGGGCGAGATGTCGCGCAGGGAACCTCCCGGCTTCAAAGAGAATTTCTTTCCGTTTTCCGCAATGACGATGAAGGGCACGGGGTTGGTGGTATGAGCGGTGTGCGGGCCGCCTGTTGCAGGGTCGATCATCATCTCGGCATTGCCGTGATCGGCCGTGATCAGCAACGCACCGCCCTTGGCGCGGACCGCGGGTTCAATACGGCCCAGGCAGGTATCAACGGTTTCGACGGCCTTGATCGTGGGCTCAATCTTCCCGGAGTGTCCCACCATGTCGGCGTTGGCGAAATTGACGATGATGACATCGAAGGTTCCGTCTTCGACAGCTTTGATAACGGCGTCGGCAATGCCGGCAGCGCTCATCTCGGGCTTCAGATCATAAGTGGCAACTTTGGGCGATGGCACCAGCAGGCGATCTTCCCCGGGGAACGGTTGCTCAATTCCGCCGTTGAAGAAATAGGTCACGTGGGCATACTTCTCGGTTTCCGCTATGCGCAGGTTGCGGAGACTCGCCTGACCCATCACGTTAGCGAGAATGTTGTCCAGCGA
This sequence comes from Terriglobales bacterium, assembly GCA_035298145.1. Classification (GTDB taxonomy): domain Bacteria; phylum Acidobacteriota; class Terriglobia; order Terriglobales; family Acidobacteriaceae; genus JAIQFF01. Next base: position 1,762 of record DATGYF010000691.1, read on the forward strand.
TTCCGGGGGGACTACCACTGGAAGTGAGAACTTCTTGTCATACTGGGTCATGCATACATAGTGCAGGTTGCTGGGGACGCGATCACGAGGGATGGCCGCATCGAGGTCGGCGGCGCCGGGCAGGTCGCTTCCACCTTGCTCGTTCAGCCCGCTGTTGCGGGTGAGCGCGCGGGTAATCTGGCGGACCCGATCGGCGCGAAAATTGAAGCAGATGCACGAATCTTCGTCACGGATGGTGGCCAGCGGTTCGCCGCGATTGTCCACGCAAACAAAGGGTACGATGAATTCGTCGGTCACTCCCTTGTTGTAGGACTGTTTCACACCCTGCACCGGGTCCACATACTTGCCGCCTTCGCCATCGCCGAAAACCATGGCATTGAATGCCTTGAGAATGCGCTCCCAGCGGCGATCGCGGTCCATGGCGTAATAGCGTCCGTTGACGGACGCAATCTTGCCGGTGTTGTACTCGCGCATCTTCTGCTGCAGTTGTTCCAAATATCCCGCGCCGTTGGTGGGCAGCGTGTCACGGCCGTCCATGAAGGCATGGACGAAGACGCGGTCAACCCCATTTTGTTTGGCCATCTTCAGCAAGGCGTAAAGATGGGTTTGATAGGAGTGCACGCCGCCATCGGAAAGCAGTCCGAAGAGATGCAACCGGCGCCCGCCGGAGCGCGCGTTCTTCATGGCCGCGAGCAGGACGGGGTGAGAAAAGAATTCGCCGTTCTGGATCATCAGCTCGATGCGGGTGCTGTCCATGTGCACGATGCGCCCGGCGCCGATGTTGAGATGGCCGACTTCGCTGTTGCCCATCTGCCCGTCGGGCAGGCCGACGTAGTGTCCGCTGGTCTGAATCAGGGTATTCGGATATTCGCGCAGCAAGCGATCGTAGTTAGGCTTGCGGGCCAGGGCGATGGCGTTGGCTTTGCTCTCGGCGCGGTAGCCCCAGCCGTCGAGAATGATCAGCACCAGTGGTTTAGGACGCTTCATGAAGCTCCTGGCTTTGTGTCTGGCTCGCCGGAAACGAATTACCGAGGCGCAGAGGAACAAGAGAAATTGGAGAACAGAAATTATAGGCGAGTGCGGCAGGTTTTCAAATCAGTGGCCGCGTAATATAGTCATTCATCTTCATTCGGAGGAAGGCATGCCCATCAGCGATCTTCTACTTGTTGAATTTGATGCCGAAGCGAAAACCACCCGCACCATGCTGGAACGAGTGCCCGAGGACAACAAGGACTTTGTGCCTCATCCCAAATCGATGCCGCTGAACAAACTGGCTCCGCATGTGGCGGAACTGGCGGGATTCGGAGTTACTGTCCTGACCACGCCCGAGTTCGACTTTTCGAAAGACAGCGGCCGCAAACGAGTTCCCTTTGAGTCCGCCAGCCAGCTGGTTAAGGTCTTCGACGAAGGTGCAGCTCAGGTTCGAGCCGCATTAAAGAACACGTCCGATGAGGCCTGGACGCAGAACTGGAAACTTAGCTTTCAGGGCAAGCCTATTTTCAATGGATCGCGCTTTCTGGCCTACCGGCAGATGTTTTTGAATCACCTGGTACATCACCGCGCCCAGTTGGGTGTGTACCTGCGTCTGAACGGGAAGCCGCTGCCGTCCACATATGGGCCATCGGCCGACGACACCATGGGATTTTGACCCGATCAATGTGGTCCCGAGCTTATCCAGCCTATTCCCCGAACAGCTCACGGAGAAGCTGCGCGCGATCGACATCCAGATACGTTGCAACACCAGAAATGATGGCGTTGAGCGTTCCCAGCTTTAACGTGGGATGCGCGGGAATTGTGATGTGATGATCGGCACCGCAAAGAGTGGATTTCAATCGAATGTGGCTGCCCGTTTGCCTGGTTACCACATAACCATATTGGCGGAGCGTCTGCACTAGGTCGTGACCCGAAAGATCACGAGGCAATCTCAAGCTGGAATGACCTCGTCCTTCACGATATGCAGACGAATCATAGCCGGAGCCGAGTCTCCATTGAAGTGGCACCGCACCGCGTCACGTACCATCTCCCGAAGTTCCGCCATGGTATCGGCCTGGGTGAAGATATCGTGGCCCAGCGCCCGCGCCTCGTAGCCGCCCTCAGGCGATTCCTGAACGGAAAAGATGATCTCGGATTCTGCCATATGCTCCCGCGATTATACCTTGCGTTCGGGCCGGAGCCGCCAGCCGTCTAGTATCCGGGTCAAACCCTGTAGTTCAGGGCCTTCAATCCCAGGAACCTTGCTGCTCCGCCCAACTCTTCTTCAATCCGCAGCAGCTGGTTGTATTTTGCGATGCGATCGGTGCGCGAGGCTGAGCCGGTCTTGATTTGTCCCGCTCCGGTCGCTACCGCCAGATCGGCGATGAAGGTGTCTTCGGTTTCTCCCGAGCGGTGCGAGATGACCGACGTATAGCCGTTGCGCCGCGCCAGGTCGATCGCGTCCAGAGTTTCGCTGACCGTGCCGATCTGATTGACTTTGATGAGAATCGAATTGGCCACGTGCTTGTCGATTCCCTTCTGCAGAAATGTGACATTGGTCACGAAGAGATCGTCGCCGACGAGTTGGATCTTGTCACCCAGCTCTTTGGTGAGATTCTGCCAGCCGTCCCAGTCGTTTTCCGACAAGCCGTCTTCCAATGAAACGATGGGATAATCTTTCACCCATTTGGCCCAGAAGCGCACCATGTCGTCGGAACTCTTGGTCGATTTGTCGGATTTCTTGAAGACGTATTTGCCGTCCTGATAAAACTCGCTGGCCGCGGGATCGAGCGCAATTGCAATCTGCTCCCCCGGTTTATA
>DATGYF010000692.1:0-4479 GCA_035298145.1 Terriglobales bacterium
ATAGCCGCGGATGTCGTGGCCCTGCGCGATCAGTCCATGCAGCTCGCGCAAGGCACTCACAATCAGCCAGGGACGAATCTGGTCTTCGGCGTCGGGCACGCCATTTTCCATGATGTAAATCGGCTTGCCCAGCCCGGCCGCGCGCTTTACCGCCTGGCTGATGGCCTGGGGATACGCTTCCCCGTAAGGCCGCTCGAAGCCCGGGTCTCCCTGCGGAACATGTGAGGGCACAAACACGTTGGCAAAAAATGTGCTGGCATTGCGAATATCGAAACCGACATGGAAGCGGCTGTACACGTTCAGCCCGACGAAATCACAACAACCCATGGCTTCGCGGTCGCGGCCATTGAGCAGACCAAATGGAAACCCCAGCCGGCCGGTTTCGATAAGATCGAAAAAAGTGTGATTGAACAGGCGGTCCAGCAAAGCAGCTACCCATCGATTGGCCATTCCCCGCACCGGCTCGAACACCACGTAGTGCTGGGCCCATCCCACCTGCGCCTCTGGCGCCAGCTCATGCAGGGCTCGATACGCCAGCACATGAGCGCGCGCCTGCATGCGGTTGACCCTGAGAGCATTAAGCAATTGCCCCTTGTGTCCCGGCGGAAATTCGCCCAGCACATATCCGCAGGCCGCGTAAACATTGGGTTCGTTGAAGGTGACCCAGAAGCGGCAAAGGTCGCCGACCGCTTTCGCCACTTCCCTCGTGAAACGTTCGAAAAGCTGGGATGCATCCCCCCGAAGAAATGCTCCTCGTTCTTCGAACCATCGCGGGTGGGTGAAGTGATGCAGACAAACGATCGGCTCAATCCCCCGCGCGTGCAAAGCCTCCAGCATCTGCCGGTAACGTCGCAGCGCCGCCGGGTCAAAACGGCCTTCGTCCGGCTCGATGCGGCTCCACTCCAAAGAGAGTCGCAGCGCCTTCAATCCCAGGTCGCGGGCGATGTCAAAGTCGCGCTCGGCATTCTCCCACCAGTCGCAGGCCTTGCCGCACCGGTCTCCTGACTTGATCCGCCCCGCGAGTTCCCAGTCCGACCACTGATTGCAATTGCCGCCTTCCACCTGATGAGCAGCGGTGGAGACGCCCCACAGAAAATCCTTGGGAAAGAGAAGAAAGGGTTCAGGACTTGAGTCGCGAAGGCCCACTTCGTTCATGTTCTGCATTCCATGGTTTGCATTCTACGATATGGCCGGACCCCACCCGTCTGATGCAGTTTCGCCGGTGACACCTACTCCCTGTTAGCGATCAATCCCCGGGGTTCCTCAGTGGCCGGCCTGGCAGAAAGTCACAAGGGTTTGGCTTGAACGATGGACCTGGCAACCCCTAGCATTTTGACTATCGGATCGAAGAGGACCGCGATCTGGTAGGTCACGATGAAAGCGCAGGAATAGAACAAGCCCGGGCGGGTTTCGAGCAATCGCAGCGCCCAGGCGGTCAGGGGCTTTCGGATGCGGGAGGTGTTTGCCAGCCACGTCATGAACACTCCGATCGCGGCACCGGCGAGAATGTCCGTTGCATAATGTTCCGCCAGATAAATACGGGGCAAGCAAATGACGATCGAAACATATGCGAACACAAACCATCCGGTTCGTCGGGAGACCAAGAAGATTCCAGTAGCCAGGGCAAAAAACAGTACAGCATGATCGCTCGGAAACGAACTCGGACCTTCCCATCTAGGCGTCTGACCGTACGGTAGGCGAAATAAATGGCGGGTCTCCATCAAGGGCCGGGTACGATTAACGACCCACGACAGGACGCGAGCGATGGCGAGGGCTGGAAAACTTGCCATGATCGAAGCCAGCAATGCTTCGCGAGTTTCCTGAATATGTTTGTTCTGAAACCATAACCAGCACCCAACCGCAATTACGACAACCCCCTTAAAGAGGTCACTCAGACTGAGCCAGTTGACAAACTGGTCGAATCGGATTGATCGATGAGCAAAGCCATTGATGAAGGATGAAATAAATAGGTCGAAGCTATTCATCAGTGATTAATGGTGATTGGCCTGTTTGCCAGCTCTTGCGCGGCCTTGCGGCGCTATGCCATCTGCCAAGAGCCTATCCCTTCACAGCTTCCGACTCAAGAATAAGAGGTTGCAGCAGCGTGGAGGGATGTTTACAAACTAGGCTCCCAAGTTGTGGAGAAATTTGGTGGAGCTAGTCGGGATCGAACCGACGACCTCATCGTTGCGAACGATGCGCTCTCCCAGCTGAGCTATAGCCCCACTTTTCGTGGGAATCGAATGATCAGTGCTGCGATTTTATCAGCCTTTCCCGCTGCTGACCAACCTCTCGACTGCTCTGAACGTAACCTGACACCGCGAAAATAATGTTTACCTACCGCGCTCTTCCACGTCTAATGGAAGCAGCGGAGGCTACGGCATCCTGAAAACAATGTTTACGTCCATCCCCCACGGCCGTGGTCAAACCCAACTGGCGAAGTACTGCTCAGTGGCTGCGCATGGCCTGCTGTTGCTATGGCTTCTGCACCCGGTCAGCCCGAGACTTGTCGCGCCATCCTTTGTGGTGCATGGCGATCACGGCGTTCAGATCGCGCATCTTTATTGGCCGGCTCAACAAACAGCGGGCTCCGAAGTTTCTCCCGGCACTTCTGCCGCGGATTCGCGTCAGCAATTGAATTCACACCTGACCTGGAAGCGGCGCACCTCAAAGGCGAAGGCCGCGGAACGTGAACTGCCCCGCCCCAGGATCGGAATGGACGACCAGACCAGCGCGCCTGGACAGGCCGTTCAGGCCCGCGCCGCAGGTTCGGCGCTGGGGACCGTGCTTGAGGGACCCCTGACCGGCGAAGAGGTCCGCCCCGCTCTGCCCGTTGTTTCTCCCGACCCGCACGTTGCGGCCGACGAACTGGGCGGGCTTCAGGGCGACGTCATCGTCGAAGTCACAATCGACGAAAAAGGCAACATCGTCCAGAAAGTTGTGATTCAAAGCCTGGCTCCGGCCATCGACGGCAAGGTGCTGGAAGCCCTGGAGAACTGGCGCTTCCGCCCCGCCACCCGGAACGGCGTCGCCATCGCCTCCAAGCAGGACGTGTACTATCACTTCCCCCGCCTGGACAAAGGGTAAACGCTAATGTGGGCGCGAACGTCCACGATCGTGCCGACGCCTGGTCGAAGCGCTTCGCACCTCCCGCTATAATGTTGCTGTGCCTTCCAGCCAGGTTCGACAGGTAGCTTCCGCCGACTTCCCCACTCGCTGGGGAAAATTCCGCATCTACGGGTTTCGCGGGAACTTCGACGCACGTGGCTCGTCGCGCGAAGAGGATGCTGTCGCCCTGGTCATGGGCGACATCCATTCCACACCGCCGCTACTCCGCATCCATTCCCAGTGCCTGACCGGAGACGTCTTCGGCTCGCTGCGCTGTGACTGCCGCGCCCAACTCGAAATGGCGCTGGCAATGATCGCCGAGCAGGGCGCGGGCATTCTGATCTATGAGCAGCAGGAGGGCCGCGGCATCGGCCTGATGGCAAAGCTGCAAGCTTACGAACTACAGGACCAGGGACTGGACACGGTCGAGGCCAATGAACGCCTCGGGTTCAAAGCCGACCATCGGGAATTTATACTTCCAGCAGAAATCCTGAAGGCGCTTGCCGTCGCAAGGGTGCGTCTGCTGTCGAATAATCCCGACAAAGTAACGGCGCTGGAAAAAGGCGGGATCGTGGTGACCGAGCGCGTGCCCTGCGAAGTCGCTCCCGAAGCCCATTCCGAAGACTATCTCAAGACCAAAAAAGAAAAGCTGGGCCACCTGTTCACGTCGCGCTAGCTGTGTAGCGCCGCCGTCCCGGCGGGTGTCGTGAGGGCGAGACGCCCTCGGGACAGCCGGCAAGATGCCGGCGCTACTAATTCTCCGCCGCTGCCAGCACTGCCCTCTTCGTGAACACTCGAATCATCTCCCGCCGATATTCCGGGGTGAGCGCCGATGTAGTCAGCGGTCGTGCCATTTTCGCTGCCAGGTCGCCGATCGCTTCCGCCGACGCTTCGTCCAAGGTTTGACCGGCCAGCAACTCGCCGGCGCCCTTCACCAACAGAGGAGCGGGATTCACCGCCGTAATGGCCACGCGTGGATCGGCGATGTGGCCGTTCGATTTCTTCATGACGACAGCCACCCCGGCCAGCGGATAGTCAATCGATCCACGAACTCGCAGCTTGCGGTACACGCCACGGTAGTCGGCCGACGATTCCGGCAAAAATATTTGCGTCAGCAACTCGTCAGAGCGGAGGTTGCGATAGGCGTCGCCTTCGCCGGTATAGAAATCAGACAGTGGCATCCGCCGGCTTCCTGACGCACTGGCGATCTCAATTTCGGCGGCAAGACAGAGCAGCGCCGGCGGAGTGTCGCCGGAGAAAACCGCCCAGCACTTGGTTCCACCCGGAGCAACATGGCACAGATCGCCGTCCTTCTTGATGCAGAAGCCGCATCCCTTGCGCCAGGTAAGCGACTGGTTGTACCAGAGACAG
>DATGYF010000693.1:0-8372 GCA_035298145.1 Terriglobales bacterium
CGCGCCATGGGAGCGCAGGTGGAAGAACGCGAAGATGGATTGAGAATTCCCGGGAGGCAGAAGCTGCGCGGAGCGGAAGTTGACTCGCTCGGCGATCACCGAATCGCGATGGCGTTCGCGGTAGCTGCGCTGCGGGCGGAAGGGGAGACGCGGATTCGCGGGGCGGAAGCGGCGGTCATTTCCTATCCTGGATTCTTCGACGCACTGGAGAGCGTAGCGCAACGCTGAAAACACCCAGGGAGCCCAGTTACCCGCCTTCACTGAAGATTGTCCGTGAATGAACAGGAGCGGCGGCGATTGCGGCACGCGCCGCCAGCGCCGTCCTCCGGGATGAACGTCAACCAGATCTAGTTCGCGTGTTCCAGCTGGCCGTGAAACTTAATCAGGCCATTGCTGTCGTTGACGCTGGCAACGTCCTGGTTGGTATAGACCCTTTTCGCTTTCCCCCGAGAAATCGTACTCGCCAGTTGGGCGACGCCGTAGCTGCTCTGAAACATGGCGGCCCCGAGTTCAATTCCGCGACCAGCGACTCCAGCGGTGATTGGCGCAGCCGAGGCTGACGGTTCGTCCACTGGCGCGGTGAACCGCGCCCCCGGCTCATACCAGACCGGCTGATTGACGTACACGGGAGAGCCGGCCGCACTCAGTGTGCCCGTGCTTGCGCCGACGGTAAGATGCGGTGTGTGCAGAGTCAGAGTCGGCGTCGCCAGGGCTTCAGGGGAAGCCGAAGGTGTGGCGAGGCGCGGGGCGAATGGCTGAGCGTACGCTCCTGGAAGGACCTGATCGTTCTGAGCTGCAGCGAAGCCGCAGCCGCAGATTACGACTAAGAGACCGACTAGCTGACGCATAGTGTTCTCCTCCATTTCAAACATTACCTCAGATTCCGTGCTGGGCGGGCAAGATGCCCGCCCGACAGCCGGCGGGACGCCGGCGCTACCTAATTTCCTACGTATCTGGCGTACAGGCTGCGGGCCACGGCCGTGTCCGTTGTGCCCTTGATGATGGCCCGTCCGTCGGGGAAGAGCGTCATCTCATAGGGCTGGGGCCAGAACTTCAGGACGAAATCGTTATGCCGCACCGGGCCGTGGGGCTGGAGCCGGGCGCTTACTTCCAGGAAATCAACCGGCCGGTGGCGCTCGTGGATCTGCACCGAGTTTCGTCCGCACAGCGTAATGTGAGGGCGGCCTTCGCCGGCCAGATGAACAAAGTCATGCTCGCCGCAGACATGGCATCCCGGGCGGGGGCTTGCGGCATTGACTTCGGCGCGCTGGTTGCGCCACACGTCGAACGATAGCAGCGTACGCCGCACTTGCGCATCGGCTCCTACCAGCAACTTGATGGCTTCGGTCGCGGCGATGGACGCAGCCAGGCTCACGGCTGAGTTGAGGATTCCGGCGGTCTCACAAGTCTCGAACGCTCCCCGCGGCTGATCGGGGAAAAGACAGGCCAGGCAGGCGGTCTTCCCCGGCAGCACGTTCATGGTGATGCCATAGCTGCCGACCGCAGCAGTATAGATCCAGGGGAGGGAAGTCTTCACCGCAAAGTCATTGATGAGGTAGCGGGTCTCGAAGTTGTCGGTGCCGTCAAGGACTAACTGCATGCCCCCGAGCAGGGTCTCAATGTTGGCGGGCACGAGGTCACTGACCTGCGGTTCAATCACAATCTGGGAGTTAAAGGCGGAAATCTGGCGCGCGGCCGCGATCGCCTTGGGCAGCGCATCGGAGGCATCGGCTTCATCGAACAGGGACTGGCGCTGCAAGTTGCTGGGCTCGACGTAGTCGCGGTCGATGATGCGGATGCCGCCCACGCCGGCGCGGGCCAGCAGGGAAGCCAGAGCGGAACCGGTGGCGCCGCATCCCACCAGGGCTAGGCGCGCAGCGGCCAGCCGGCTTTGTCCTTCCCGCCCGATTCCGGGAAAGAGCACTTGCCGCGAGTATCTTTCCTCCAGTTCCAAAGAGGTCACCAGTTCCCAGCCTGCAAACCTTTATTATAGTTGCCGCGCGGTATCCCGAGCCAAATGCAACACTGTCTGATCGCCATTCATCGAACCAACATCGCCTGCACTTGCGAGGAGCCGGTTTGCGTCTAGAGGGAGCGATGGGGAGGACTCTGACAGGGCTGGCGCTCGTGGTCTCCCTCTGCCTGAGCGCGGCGGCACAATCGTCTTCCCCGCAAGGACTCTCCCCGGCGCCATCCGCGCAGCCGTCCCCGGGCCAGGAAGGGGCTCCGCCCGTGCCGATGGTGGGAGGGATGGCCTCCTATGAGGGGCTTATCGTTCAGAAGATTGACTTTGCCGACCTGCCCTCAGCCAATACCACGGGTTTGCTCGATCTGATTCCGCAACAGTCTGGTGCCCCTTTGGAACGCGAGAAGGTGCGGCAAAGCATTCAGGCCCTGCACGCCACCGGGCGTTTTGCCGATATTCAAGCCGAAGCGGAGCGCGCGCCGGAGGGCCAAGTCGAGTTGACTTTTCGTATGAGGCCCAACTTTTTTGTGGGCCAGCTCTTTGTGGAAGGGGCCCCCAATCCTCCGGCGGCCAATCAGATCGTGAATGCGTCCAAGCTCCAGCTGGGAGAATTATTCACCCGGGAAAAACTGGAGCGCGGGCTGAACGGCATCAAACAACTGATGGAGCAGAACGGATACTATCGCTCGTCGGTGACGGACGAGGAGCAGCCGAAAGTCGAGACCCAGCAGATGAATGTCCTGTTCCGGCTCGTCCCCGGGGACCACGCCCGCGTCGGCCACATCACGGTGAACGGTCCGGCGGGATTTTCCGTGGGACAGATTCAGGACATTGCCAAGATGCACACCGGGGACTATGTGACCGTGCAACGGGTCAGCCGCGCCCTGGATCGGCTGCGCAAAAAGTATCAAAAGCAGAATCGTCTCTTGTCCCAGGTGGCAATCGCAGGCCGGGTCTATCTTCCGGCAAGCAATACTGTGGACTACACCTTTGACATCGACCCTGGACCGAAGGTTGAAATCGTGGTCGAAGGACTCAAGATCAGCCGTGGCCAGATCAAGAAAAATGTCCCGGTGTACGAAGAAAATGCCCTCGACGATGACTTGCTGAACGAGGGCCGGCGCAACCTGCTCAACTACGTGCAAGGGTTGGGCTACTTCGATGCCAAGGTGACGGTGAAGAAAAACCCGGTTTCGACCGGCGAGATGCGGGTGACCTATAACATCGACGCCGGCCAACGGCACAAGCTGGTGAGGCTGGCGATAACGGGAAACCACATCTTCAGCGAAGACCTGCTGCGGGCCCGCATGCAGATTCAGCCGGCGGGGCGCTTTCTGGCGCATGGGCGCTACAGCCAGTCGCTTCTGAACGCGGATGTGCGCAACCTCATCGCTAATCCGTATCGCGCCAATGGGTTTCTGGATGCCACGATTACCCCAAAGGTGGAAGACAACTATCAAGGCAGGGAGAACGATCTGGGAATCACGCTGCAGATAGACGAAGGTCCTCAGACACGGGTGGGGACCCTACAGATTGTGGGCAATGAAACCGCCCTGACCAGTCCACTCCCCGATCTCAATATTTCTCCCGGACAGGGGTTTTCCTATTCCAAGATCAACGAGGACCGCGAAATCATTCTCAATTACTACTTCAACAACGGGTTTCCCAATGCCACCTTCGAGGCCTCGGCCAAGCGTTCGCCCACCGACCCTCATTCCCGGGATGTCACTTACACCGTTCACCCCGGGGAACAGGTCATCGTGGACCATGTGTTCACGGCTGGACTGGATCACACCCGCCCGTTTGTGGTGCAGCGCGAAATCCAGATCAAGCCGGGAGATCCGCTGAGCCAAGTCGATATGCTGAATACCCAGAAGCGGCTTTACGATCTGGGTATCTTCAGCCAGGTGGATACGGCGGTGCAGAACCCGGAGAGCAGCGAGCGGAAAAAGAACGTGCTAGTGAACGTGCAGGAAGCCAGACGCTATACCTTTAATTACGGCCTGGGGGTGGAATTCCAGACGGGACAGCCGAGTTCGAGCGGTACGCAACCGCTGGGAGAGACGGGATTCAGCCCGCGCGTCTCATTCGGCGTGACCCGGCTCAACTTTCGCGGCCGCAACCATACCGTGAACCTGAAGGCCAATGTCGGCGGCCTGCAGCAGCGGGGCCTGATGAGCTACGATGCTCCGCGCCTGTTCAACAATCCCAACTGGCGGCTCACATTTACTGCTTTCTACGACAACACGGTGGACGTGACCACGTTTACTTCCCAGCGTCTGGAGGGATCGGTGCAGGCGGAACAGATCATCAACAAGGCCAGCATCATGACCTATCGTCTTACCTACCGTCGGGTGCGGGCGAACGACATTAGTAATACTGTCAGTCCTGACCAGATTCCTCTGCTGTCCCTGCCCACCCGGGTTGCCATTCCCAACTTTACCTATATTCGCAACCTGCGCGACAACGATCTGGAAACCACCAAGGGAAACTACACCACGGTGGACGGGGGCGTGGCCGATAGTCATTTTGGTTCGGAGACTGACTTCGGCAGGTTGCTGATCCAGAATTCCAGCTACTATTCCATCGGGAGAAAAAGGAACTCGGACCAGAAATTTGTTCTGGCCCGCTCCACCCGCATTGGAATTGAAATCCCTTATGGAAATACACTCATGCCCCAACCCGGAGAAGACTGCCCGGCGCCACAAATTTGTTTGCCGCTGGCCGAGCGTTTTTTCGCGGGTGGCGGAAACTCGCACCGCGGCTTCGGATTGAATCAGGCGGGGCCCCGCGATCCCAATACCGGATTTCCGCTGGGGGGCACTGCCCTGTTTGTGAACAACATTGAGCTGCGCATGCCTCCCCCGACTCTGCCTTTCTTTCAGGACAACATCAGCTTCGCGATTTTCCACGACGCCGGGAACGTATTCACCAATGGACATGACCTGTTCCACAACCTGCTGCGCTGGAGTCAAAAGAATCCGGAATTATGCATGAATCTGACTACCTCAAAGCAGTGCGACTACAGTTATATTTCGCACGCCATCGGGGTGGGAGTGCGTTACAAGACGCCGGTGGGGCCGGTGCGCTTCGATTTCGGATACAATCTAAACCCGCCAGCGTTCCCGCGTTGCAATAAGGTGCTCGCCCAGGGAGAGTCCTGCCCGGCGAGTGAATTCGCTCCGCAGCATGTGGGCCGTTTCAACGTATATTTCAGCATCGGACAGACTTTCTGATGGCGAAAAGGATCTCCATCCTGATCTGCATGGGAGCGCTTCTCGGGCTCACTTGCCGGGCCGGCGCGGCCGAAGTGATCGACCGCATTGTGGCCACCGTGAATGGGCATGTCATCCTGCTGAGCGACTGGGAAGATTCGCTGCGCTACGAAGCCTTCAGCGCGGGACGTCCCCTGGCCGGCACAACCCCAGAGAATCGCAAGGCCGCGCTCGATCGCCTGATTGATCAGGAGTTGCTGCGCGAACAACAGCCCGCTGCGGATGCCCCGCACGCCTCTCCGGAAGAAGTCGCCCAGCGTGTCGCGGAGATTCGCAAGCAGTACCCCGAGGCGGAAACCGAGCTGGCCTGGAGAGCGCTGCTCGACAAATACCGGCTCAGCGAAGACACCCTGAAGAGCCACGTGGCGCTGGAACTTGATTTGATGCGTCTGGTGGACGCGCGCCTGCGGCCATCGGTCACGGTAGATTCCAAAAGTATCGAGAGCTACTACAACCAGGAGCTCCTGCCCCAGCTTCGTCAATCCGGGGGGCAGAGCGTTCCCCTGGCCCAAGTCACGGGGAAAATCAAGGAACTTCTCACCCAGAAGAAAATCAACCAGCTGCTGACCGCCTGGCTGCACAACCTGCGGGCTGGAAGCCAAATCCGCGCCGAGGCGTTTGCGCCCGCCTCCGGAGGCCGCAGCCAATGAGCGAAACCGGCGCCAAGCCGGCACGGAGCAGAATCTGGAAGTATCTGCTCTGGCTCATGCTGGCAGGCGCGCTGGTGCTGCTGGCCGTGGGTTGGTACAGCACTACGGAGTCCTTCCGGACGCTGGTGCGGCAGCGTTTGATCGCTACCCTGGAACACAGCACAGGCGGCCGAGTTGAGCTGGGCAGCATCCACGTTGTCCCCTTCCATTTCCAGGTGGAGGTCCGCGAACTGACCATCCATGGCCGGGAAGGGCCGCAAGAGATTCCGTATGCCCACGTCAACAGCCTGATGGCGCAAGTCAAACCCTGGTCCCTCCTGCATAGTGAGTTGGGGCTCAACTACGTCGTGCTCGATCATCCCGTCGTGCACATTATTCTTTACTCCGACGGCACCACCAACCAGCCGGAGCCGAAGGTGAAGGCGACGTCGCCTAAGCAGACAATGGAGCAGCTGTTTGCGCTGTCCATCAGCCGCTTTGAAGTACGCCGTGGCGAATTGATCTGGGGAAACCAGAGAATGCCGCTGGATTTTGCCCTGCGCGATGTGTCGGCCGATATGAGTTATTCGCTGTTTCGCGGCGTCTATGAAGGAAACGTTCTGCTGGGGAAGGCGGACAGTGCGTTCGGCGGATATCGTCCTTTTGCCTGGACCGCGGAAGCCCACTTCACCCTGGGCAGGAGCCGGATCCAACTGCGATCGCTGAAAGCGACTTCGGGGCGCTCGCGCCTCCAGGCCACCGGCCAGGTGGAGAATTTCAGGCAGCCTAAAGTCGTTGCGGACTACGACCTCAGCCTCGACCTGGCCGAGGCGGCCGCGATCATCAGGCATCCCGAGGTGCGGCGTGGCATCCTGCAATTGAAGGGGCACGGCTCCTGGTCGGCGGATGATTTTTCATCCATCGGCAAGGCCCTGTTGTCGAATCTCGATTGGCGGGACGCTCCGATCGGGGTGCACAACGCCAGCGTGAGCGCGCAATATGCCCTGGATCCGAGGCGGCTGGCACTCTCCCAGATACAGGGTCACGTATTGGGTGGAAGCGTTACGGGCGATGCTGATGTAGCGCAATGGCTCAGCTCCGAACCCGCGGGCCTCAATGCCAGAGAAAAGCAGACCAACCGGCAGAGCGGGAGCGCCCGGCTTCGCTTTAAGGACTTGTCCGCGGCGGAAATTGCGGCCGCGCTGGCCACGGCCTCACGTCCTTTTCAGCGGATCAAACCCGCCGGCCTAGTCAGCGGGAAGGTGGACGCCAATTGGAAGGACAGCATCCGCCACACAGAAGCCCAATTCGTCGCCGATGTAGTGCCGCCGCCGGCGTCAACGAAAGCGCAATTTCCGCTCACCGGGCACGCCCAGGGCACCTACCGTTTCGGACCCGGCGAGCTGGAACTTGCGGAATTGACCGCCGCCACCCGCGCCACCCAGGTGCATGCTTCCGGCACGCTCTCCTCCAGCGCAGCGCTCAAACTCGTGGTCACGACCACGAACCTGGGCGAATGGCAGCCGGTTTTCAGCGCCGCGGGATACGCGGGAGAAATCCCGGTTAAGCTCAAAGGGCACGCCTCGTTCAACGGTACGGCCACGGGAAAGCTCAGCCAGATCGCCATCGCGGGCAACGTACAGTCGCAGGACTTCGAGACCACAATTCCAGCCACCGCTTACACCCCCGAGAAAACGATCAACTGGAACGCCCTGCAAGCCGACATTCAGCTGTCACCCTCTGTGTTTGCCGTGCGCAACGGCACGCTGAGTCGCGACCCCGATTCGCTCAAATTCGATTTCCGCGCTCAACTTTCCAACCGGCAGTTCACCGATAGCAGTCCCTTGCAGGCGCACCTGGATACGCAGAATGCGGATTTGAGCGGCATCCTTGCCCTGGCGGGTTACTCCTATCCGTTGACGGGGATCGTGGACCTTCACATGCAGCTGTCCGGAACACGCTCCGTCCCGCAAGGCGAAGGCAGCATGCAGCTGCGCGACGGCAGTATTTACGGCGAACCGGTCCAGCGCCTGACTTCGAACGTGAACTTCAAAGGAGCGGAAGTCGAGCTCAAGAATATTCAGATGGCCTACCGCGAGTCCAACGTCGCCGGCGGTGCCAGCTACAATTTATCCAGTCATGCCTATCGCTTCAATTTCACCGGAAACAAATTTGACCTGGCGCGTGTTACCACGCTGCAGAGCGCGCACATAGCAGTAACCGGCCGCGCGGACTTTATTGCCGAAGGCTCCGGCACCCTGGAAGCTCCCCGGCTCAACGCGGCCATTCATCTTCACGATCTTACGTTTGACCAGGAACGCGCCGGCGACTTCACCATCAATGCAGTGTCGCAGGGGCCGGAACTGCGGATCACGGGACAATCCCAGTTCGAACAAGCGGACCTCAAGATCGATGGCGACGTGCATCTGCGCGAGGACTGGCCCGCGGACGTGTATTTTCGCTTCCACCAGTTGGAGCTGGACGCGATTTTCAAAACCTACC
>DATGYF010000694.1:0-2085 GCA_035298145.1 Terriglobales bacterium
AACGTGTTTGTTGCGCCGGCCGTTCCAGTGGACAAGGCCGGTGTAGCGAAATGACAATAGCAAGGACTCCGAATTGGCTGGCCTGACCAAACAGACAACCGGGCCTAGTATTACTGTGTTAAAAACGAACAATTTGATGTAGAATTGTTTTCGTGGGATCACGCCTCTCTTCGCCAGGCCCCCAACAGAGGCGCTTCGCGGCATATATCGAGGGCCTGGCTAACGCCGCGGGGCACGCCGACCGACACACTCCTCTGAAGAATTACTGCAAGGGATTGTTATTGCCGGGTGAGCGCAAGAGCGTCGAGCCGATGGCTGCCCGCTTGGCTCCCGAGGATTGTCGTCGCATGCATCAGTCGCTGCACCACTTGGTGGCGGACGCGCCCTGGAATGACGAGGAGATGCTGGCCGAGGTGCGGCGATATGTGCTGCCCACCATGCAGAGACACGGTGAGGTGGTGGCGTGGATTGTGGATGATACGGGTTTTCCTAAGCAGGGAAAGCACTCTGTAGGAGTGGCTCGGCAGTACTGCGGTCAGATCGGCAAGCACGATAACTGCCAGGCTGCCGTGAGTTTGTCGGTAAGCACCTGGAGTTCGAGTTTGCCGATCGCTTGGCGACTGTATCTACCGGAGGTGTGGTGTCAGGATTCAGCGCGGTGCCAACAGGCCGGGGTTCCGGAGGGGATTGAGTTTCAAACCAAGCCAGAGATTGCACTCCAACAGATCCGCAAGGCGGTGGAGCAGGAGATTGCCGTAGGAGTGGTACTGGCAGACGCCGGCTATGGAAACGGCACGCCATTTCGTACCGCCCTCACCCAACTCGGACTGACCTATATGGTAGGCATCGAGTCTTCGACCACCGTCTGGGAGCCTGGACAACAGCCCTTGCCGGCTCCGCCGCGAAAACCCGGGCGTGGAGCCACACCCAAACGCCTGCAACGCGACGCGGGTCATCAGCCTGTTTCGGTGAAGCAGTTGGCCCTCAGTTTACCGTCTTCGGCTTGGAAGGACATCACTTGGCGTCCAGGCAGTCAAGAGGCTTTGCGCTCTCGTTTTGCCGCCGTCCGGGTGCGGCCCGCTCACCGCGATGAAAAGCGAACGGTGCCACGCCCGGAAGAATGGCTCTGGATCGAATGGCCCAAGAAAGAATCGGAACCCACGAAATACTGGCTGTCCACGTTGCCGGAGAAGACCTCAAGGAAATCCCTGGTTAAGATTGCCAAGCACCGCTGGATCATCGAGCGTGACTATGAGGAACTCAAGCAGGAGTTGGGTTTGGGCCACTATGAAGGACGGAGTTGGCGCGGATTTCACCATCACGCCACATTGTGCATCGCCGCCTACGGGTTCCTGATCAGCGAGCGAACCCGTTTTTCCCCCTCAGTCCGCGCCGGCCATGTTGGACTATCGGCCCCGGAACTGCCGCCGGACTTCCGCCCGCGAGGGTCACCGCGTCCGCCCCGAACGACATAATCCGCACTCGATTGCCACGATCCACATCGAGGTTGCGCACCAACTGCTACAACAACTACCTCATTGTCCTTTCTGCGGGTCGCCGCCAGGATAATCGTCGGCGTCTACCTCGACGTGCTCTACGCAACGCTGAGGAGCGTGGGGTTCGGTGCGCCAGGGACCATCCAACACTTCCACGCTCGAGAATTTCTTCAGCACCAGACAGCGCCAGATACCAGCGTCGCTGGTCGGCAATGGTCCGCTCTTGGTTTCTCCCCCGTACTGATAGCAGAACAAGCGCCGCTCACCGGGCAGGTTGTAGCCCAGCACATGAGGGCACAATAGCCTTCGCGCCCCCTCGTATAGAACCGCGATCGGTTGGTGCTGTACCACCGCGGCAGACACAAGGCGGTAGATCTCCTCAGGAGACTGTCCGACTGCGGACGAAGAGCCACCCATACTCTCTTCAGAATATGTCGTAGGTTAAGCGCTTGGGCATCAATAGTTTATAACACAGTAATACTAGAATGATGTCCTCGCGTTTGAGTCCGGTAATCTCGGATAATCGCAGACCTGTCTGCACCGCCAGCAAAATGAAGTTGTGATCACGCCGGCCGGACCATGTCCCCAG
>DATGYF010000695.1:0-1671 GCA_035298145.1 Terriglobales bacterium
GCAGCGCACTGCCGCGAACGGCGTGAAGCTCCCGGTGTACATGGACAACCATGCCACCACACCCATGGATCCCCGGGTGCTGGAAGAAATGCTGCCCTACTTCATGGAAAAATTCGGCAACGCCGCCAGCCGCAACCACTCCTTCGGATGGGCGGGCGAGGAAGGTGTCGAGACCGCGCGCGAGCGTGTGGCCAAACTGATCGGTGCGACCCCTAAAGAGATCATTTTCACTTCGGGCGCCACCGAGAGCGACAACCTCGCCATCAAGGGCGTGGCCGAGATGTACCGGGAGAAGGGCAACCACATCATCACCGCCGTCACCGAGCACAAGGCTGTGCTCGATACCTGCAAGCGGCTGGAAAAGTACGGCTACCGCGTCACTTACATGCCGGTGCAGAAAGATGGCCTCATCGACCTGGAAGAACTGAAACGCGCCATGGATGACAAGACCATCCTGGTGACGATCATGGCCGCCAATAACGAGATTGGCGTAGTGCAGCCGGTGGCTGAAATCGGAAAGCTCTGTCACGAGCGCGGCGTGATCTTCCACACCGACGCCACCCAGGCAGTAGGCAAGATTCCGATCGACGTGAGTAAGATGAATATCGACCTGATGTCGATCTCAGCGCACAAAATGTACGGTCCCAAGGGCGTCGGCGCTTTGTACGTCCGGCGCAAGAATCCGCGGGTACAGATTTCCGCCATCATTGACGGTGGCGGTCACGAACGCGGCATGCGTTCCGGGACCCTGAACGTTCCTGGAATTGTTGGCCTGGGCAAGGCCTGCGCCATTGCCTCGGAAGAGATGGCGAAGGAATCGTGCACGCTAGCGGGTCTGCGCAACCGGCTGCGCGACCGCATCATGGGCCGGTTGGACGAAGTTTACGTCAACGGCTCCATGGAGCATCGCCTGCCCGGCAACCTGAATATCAGCTTCGCCTATGTCGAAGGCGAGTCGCTGCTGATGGGCATCAATGACATCGCAGTTTCGAGCGGATCGGCATGCACCTCGGCCACTCTGGAGCCGTCATATGTACTAAAAGCTTTAGGGACAGGCGACGATCTGGCGCATAGCTCAATTCGTTTCGGCATCGGCCGCTTCAACACCGAAGCCGAAGTGGATTACGTCGCCGACCGGGTCATCGAAACCGTGGAACGCCTGCGCGAGCTTTCGCCGCTGTACGAAATGGCGAAAGAAGGCGTGGATTTGAAGAGCGTAAAGTGGGCGGCAGAGTAAGTCTGGCCCCGCGCGAAGCGGCGCAAGAGTAGAGCCCAGGGCGCAAGCCCTGGGTAACAAGTGAAGACCCGGCGCAGCTCTGAAAGGGCGTAAGAGGGTTTGCACCGCAGACTTATTTGCGGGAATAGGGGTCCTTCGACTCCGTTGATCGGTTGCGGAGCAACCGATCAAACTTCGCTCAGGATGACACGAGTTTAATTTTTCAGGAGAGGGTTAAAAATGGCATATAGCGACAAGGTTCTCGATCATTACTCAAACCCGCGTAACGTGGGCTCGATGGACAAGAACAGCACCGAAGTCGGGACCGGTCTTGTCGGAGCGCCGGAGTGCGGCGACGTGATGAAGCTGCAGATCAAAGTCAATCCGCAGACCAACATCATCGAAGACGCGAAGTTCAAGACCTTCGGCTGCGGCTCCGCCATCGCATCGTCTTC
>DATGYF010000696.1:0-4299 GCA_035298145.1 Terriglobales bacterium
GTCCGCACCAGTGCGTTTGCTGCTGAAGGCGAGGAGCTTGCCGTCGGGCGACCAGGCAGGATGCTCATCGTCGAAGTCGCCGGAGCTGACCTGAGTCAGCGACTTGCCGGCGATGTCGAAAACGTAAAGATGAGTGCGAAATCGCTCCAGATAACCAATCTCATCTTCCTTGAACTGATAACGGTCAACCACCCAGGGACGCTGAGCTTTGGCCTTCTTGTCCTTGATCTCTTTACCCTCGCTCTTCTCCGTGGCTTTTTCCTTGGCTGCGTCCAGGTCCTCCGGGGTCGGGTCCTGCAGCATCAGCACCAGGCGTTTGCTGTCCGGCGACCAGGCAAAATCTTTTACGTCCTGAATGGTCTCGGTGAGGCGCTGGGCCTCGCCGCCCTGCCGATTCAGCAGCCAGACCTGGGTCTTGCCCTCGTCGCGCTTGGAAAGAAACGCGAGATACTTGCCGTCCGGGCTCCAGCGCGGATGCTCGGATGAGACCTCTTCCAGGGTCAGGGGAATGGCATCGCCCCCGGCGGCGGGCACCATCCAGATGCGCGTCTTCTCCTCGTCATCTTTCAGCGATAAGGTCGCAACCGTGTATGCGACCCACTGGCCGTCGGCGCTGATCTGCGGGTCATCGACTTCCCGCACCTGAAAGTAATCGTCAACCGTGATGGGGCGAGGCGCTTGCGCGCCTGCGAGGGATGGGCAGAAAGACGATACCAAGACGAGCGCCGCGATAAGCAGACCGCCGGAGCGAAGCTTCATCGGTGTGACCCCTGGACATAACAAAGAGAGATAACAAAAAAAATCTGCCGGAGTGTAGCACAGAAGGATTGACACTACGAACCACGTGGGGACAGCCGCCCTCGGCTGTCCGGCGGAGCGCAGCTCCGCTATCGCTGGCTTCCAGGGAAAATCAGGTCGAGCTGCGCTCGACTGGACAGCCGGGGGCGGCTGTCCCCACGTGAATCACGCAATCACCGGGGCATTGCTGACACCCACCGTGCCGAAAACACGGCGGTAGCGTTCGATCTCGGAAGGCAAGCCCAGCGCCTTGGCGTAGTTGTCGGAGAGTTTGACTGCGGGGCGGCCATCCGCGTCCGTCACCTTGCAGATCAGGCTCACAGGATCAAATCCGCTTCCCCCGGCGGGATCGCAGCCGCGAAAATCATTGGTGAGCAATGTACCCCAACCAGAGCTGAATCGAATCCGCCGCCCCGGCGTCCATTTTCCGCGGTCCTCGAAATCAGACGCACTGCGAAAATCCTTGGGTGTCATCCCCTTCGCGAGGGTCCCGCCAAAATAGGCATGCAGGCCGAGAATCTCATCCACATCGAGCGTGTCGGAGGCAATGATCAACTTGGTGTACGGATCGCGACCGCGCCCCTTCAGCCACTGGACGTATTCATCGCCCGCCTGGTATGGATTCTTGCTGTCGATGCGCTGGCCGGTCCAGTCCGCGGTCCAGTCCGGCGCATTCTGCAAGAACTGCGTTGTTCCAAACGTGTCCGGCAGCATGATGAGGAGTTCGCCCTCGTAGGTCTGCTGCCACATCTCGAGCACATGGTATTGAGACGCCTTCAGTGTCTGATCGTCGGGTGCAAGCGCAGCCAGGACCATGGGGATTTCGTGCGCGTTGGTCCCAATCGCCTCCAGATCGTGCTTGTGGGCGAGAAAGGCGTTTGAAGTTCCTGTAAAGGCGCTGCCCAGGTTCGACGCCATGGCCTCCACCACGTATTCCTGCCACAGAAAACTGTGGCGGCGCCGGGTTCCGAAGTCGGCCACGTGCAACTCGGGCACGCCCACCAGTTGTTCGATCTTGCCCCACAACTTGGTTTTCGCCCGGGCATACAGGATATCCAGGCCAAACTCGCTCAACTTCTTCAGATTGGCCCGGGTCTTCAGTTCGTCGATAATGGCGAGGGCGTAGAGCTCCCACATCGTGGTCTCGGTCCACAAGCCTTTGAAGCACAGGTCGAACTGGCCGTCCTTGACCGACAACTCATAATCCGACAGCCTGAAATCCCGCTCCAGCCAGGCCAGGAACGCAGGTTCAAAAATCCCGCGCTGACCATAGAACGTGTTGCCCGCCAGCCACACCAGTTCCGACTTGCGAAAGCGCAGGCGGCGGACGTGTTCCAGCTGCGCCATCAATTCTTCAGGGGCGAACATGTCCGCCAGGCGGACCGACATGGTCCGGTTTAGCAGCGAAAATGACACCGGAGTCTTGGGATAGTGCTTCCAGATAAACTGCAGCATCAGCAGCTTGTAGAAATCGGTGTCGAGCAAGGATCGCGTGACCGGGTCCAGTTCCCAGTTGTGGTTATGCGCCCGCTCCGCAAAGTTCACAATCATCAGGCTAATTCCTTGGGTGGAGACCGGGCGTCCTCGCCCGGCCAGACGGGCGGGACGCCCGTCCTCCATCAATGTGCATTCTGCAGATCGTCCGCCGCCTTGTTGATCCCGGCCGCCACATTCTCGATCACCTGCGCCACCTGGGGAATCTGCGCTTCGGCTTCTTTCCACTTCTTCTCGTCCATGTATTCGCGGACAGCTGCGATCGGCTTGGCCCCGTAACCTGTGTACGCGCCGGGCGCGTAAATCTGGTTCTTGAACCAGGGGCGCTCGGGAAGCCCCTTTTCGTTCAAGAACAGCCGCGGAACATTGAGCAAGTCCGTATTGACCAACTGCAGTGATTGCTCAGACAGGGCGGGCGAACCCTTGGCCTGCCAATCCGCGAGGGCTTTGGAATAACGCTCTGCACTCTTCTTAAGAAGCTCAATGGCATTCTTCATCGGAGAAAAATTCATGTAGGGCGGCACGATCTCAACCGGAGGAGGCAGAGTGGGCCGGCGTGGGTCCACCGTCGCCGTAAACACGCCTTCCTGCAACTCCAGATTGCGTTCGGTAAATTCAGCTTGCTTGTCTTTGAGCAGCTTCTCCAGGTCGCTTTCATACTTGGCAATGGCCTCGGCCTGGGGAGAGTAATCCACTGGAATCAGGTCAGCCCCTGCCAGACGCATCATCGCGCTGCCGGCGGTTTGTGCCAGGGCGCGTCCGTAGAAGAAATCGGTGTCAACGAAATGCGTGTACCAGTAGAAATCGTCGTAGATGGAATGGTACTGGGTGCCGTCGTCTTCGTCGCCGAACTCAAGACTCAAGGTGGAGATTCCGGCAAAGTCCTGGAACGCGGTGTAGTCCGATCCGTCGCCCAGCGCATGAACCACCAGATCGCTGCGCTTGCGTAGGTCGCTGCGCTGCTCCGCGTCCTTTGCCTGGGCGATGGCGGCGAGATGGGCGCGCTGGAAAACCGACAGGCGGGTTTCCGGGTCCTGCACATCGCGAGCGACGCCGCTAATGAGACTCTGCAGATCCTGCGTCCCTCCGGGAAACAGGAAGCCCCGCTCATTGCTGTCGGAATTGATGTAAGCGACGGCATGCTGCTTCAGTTCATCCACATGAGCTTCCACCCACTCGACCGAACCCAGCAACCCGGGCTCCTCTCCATCCCAGGCGCAGTAGATGATGGTGCGCTTTGGAGTCCAGCCCTGGCGGTGGAGTTCGCCGAGCATACGCGCTTCCTCGAGCATGGCGGCCTGGCCGGAAATGGGATCGTCGGCGCCGTTCACCCAGGCATCATGATGATTGCCGCGCAGCACCCACTGGCGGCCGCCATCCGAGCCGGGCAGCCTGGCAATGACGTCGTAGAGGGGCTTGATGTCCCAGTTGGAGGCGACCTTGAGGTGCACCTGGGCGGGCCCGGGACCGATGTGGTAGGTAGTGGCGAGCGCCCCACGCCAACTCTCCGGAGCGACCGGTCCGTGGAGCGCCGAGAGCAGCGGAATTGCGTCGGCATAGGAAATCGGAAGCACGGGAATCTTCGTGATCGTCTTTGCTTCTTTGATGGAGAGACGCCTCGCGTCGGCGGTCGCAGCCACACTCGGCGTCAGCGGATCGCCGGGATAATCGGTGTCCATCACGCTGCCGCGTTGCACACCCTCCCGCGGCCGCCAACCCCCATTCGGGTAGTCGTCGCCGTTGTAGTAGCCGTCGCCTTCCGGGTCGGAATAAATGATGCACCCCACCGCTCCGTGCTCGCCGGCGACCTTGGGCTTGATGCCGCGCCAACCCGAACCGTAACGGGCAATCACGATAGCGCCCTTGACCGAAATTCCCAGGCGTTCGAGTTGCTCGTAATCTTCGCGATTGCCGTAGTTCACATAAACCAGTGGAGCGGTCACATCTCCGTCGATCGAATAAGCGTTGTAGGTCGGGAGTTGCTCAGCGGTCTGGCCGCTGGTGGGA
>DATGYF010000697.1:0-3461 GCA_035298145.1 Terriglobales bacterium
ATCATGTGGATTTCGGTGCCGTTCTTGAGGAACTTCACTTCATCCATGAGCTGATTGATCAGGAAGATTCCGCGGCCGTGGTCGGAATATACGCTTTCGCCGCGGAGAGGATTGGGAATCTGGCCCGGGTCGAATCCGGTGCCGGGATCGCGCACCACGATCAGCATACTCTTGTCTTCGTTACAGACCACGTCGCACTCCACTATCTTCGACGGGTCAGCCTTGGCCCCATGGACCACCGCATTGGCCAACGCTTCAGTCAGGGCCAGTTCGATGGCATCGTATTTCTCCGGGTCGCAATGAACTTCTCTCACCAGTTCCATTACGCTTTGGACCACCGGATCCACCGCATTGCGGTCCGCTGCCAGCGTGATTTTCAACTTCAACTTACCGGTCTCGAACTTTTGCGACTCCGGGTTCTCGGTCATGGACCTGCTTTCGTTTCAGCCTGGGGTGACAGATTCAGCTATTCGTTGGATGCGCGCCCGCGTTGGGGGATTCTACAGGTATCACTGCACATGAGCCAAGTGACTCCGGCTCATGGCTTCCCGGTGCCTGCCAGGCGCTCCACCTGACGCCGCCAATCGAGTTCCTCGACAAACTCGTGCGACTCCCGCCAGTTTTCTCTGACCTTGACGAAAAGTTCGAGAAAAACCCGCTTGTCCAGCATCTTTTCGATCTGCAGGCGGGCCGCGGTGCCAATCTTCTTGAGCATCTGGCCGCCTTTACCCACCAGGATGCCCTTCTGCCCACTCCGTTCACAGTAGATCATGGCCGCGATGCGAGTCACTTTCGTGCCTTCCTCGAACTGCTCGATCACCACCGTGGTCGCGTAGGGAACCTCTTCTTCGGTCTCCACCAGGACCTGCTCGCGGATGATTTCCGCCACCATGAAGCGAACAGGCTGGTCGGTGATCTGGTCTTCGGGAAAATAACGCGGACCTTCGGGCAGGTACCGGAGCACCTTATCCAGGAGTACTTCGAGGCCTTCGTGTTTTCGGGCGGAGAGCGGAATGATTTCCCGGAACTCGTGGAGCCTTCGGTACTCATCCATAATTGGAAGCAATTTTTCCTTGGTTCCGCGCAGGAGGTCGATCTTGTTCAGCAGCAGGAAAACCGGCGTTTTTGACTTCTTCGCCATCTCGAGCACGAAATGATCTTCGCGCGTAAAGCGGCGCGTGACATCAACGATGAGCAGGACCAGTTCGCAGCCCACCATCGCTTCCCGCACCTCGGCCATCATCTTGCGGCCCAGAGAAGTGTCGGGGCGATGAACTCCCGGAGTGTCGATGAGCACAATCTGGCCGCCCAGCTTACCCTTCTGCCTGGGCACGTGGATGATTCCCAGAATGCGGTTGCGCGTGGTCTGGGGCTTGGGACTGATGATGGCCAGCTTTTCGCCGACCAGAGCATTGAGCAGGGTAGATTTGCCGGCGTTAGGACGACCCAGAATGCAGACGAATCCCGAGTGAAAGGCCATAAGATTTCGTAGCGCCGGCGTCTCGCCGGCTGTCCCGGAGGCATTTTGCCTCCGCGGCGGGCGAGACGCCCGCCGGACAGCCGCCGGGACGGCGGCGCTACAGAAGACCTGACTATATCAGCTTCATCTGCGTCGGTTTGGCGACGGAAATCCTAACCCGCTCCACGCGGCGCTCGGTTGACTCCAGTACCTCGAAGCGCAGACCGTCTTCCTCGATCACTTCGCCCCGGTGAGGGATGCGGCCCGCCAGTTCGCTTACCAGTCCCGCCACGGTGGCTGACTCTTTGCCCTCGGGGCGTATTCCGAACATTTCCATGAGCCGGTCCACATCCATGTTGCCGGGGACAATGTAGGAGGTCTCGTTTTCGCGCACCACTTCGAGCTTTTCATGTTCATCGCGGATCTCTCCCACGATTTCTTCCACCAGGTCTTCGATGGTGACCAGGCCCGCTACGCCTCCGTATTCGTCCACGACAACGGCCATACGAATGTTGTTCTGCTGCATGTCCCGCAGCAGATCGCTGACCAGTTTGCTCTCGGGCACAAAATAGACATCGCGGCGCATGATGGTGTCCACCGTACGCATGTGGGCTTCGGTGTCCGGGACCTGCAGCACGTCCTGGGCAAACACAATGCCTACGATGTTATGAATGGTGCCTTCAAAAACCGGCACCCGGGAAAAAGGCTTGGTGCGCAACAGTTCAATGAACTGCTCAACCGTGGTGTGGGTAGGGACGGCCACAATTTCCGGCCGCGGTTTCATGGCCTCACGGACGGTTTTTTCGCTGAACTCCACCACCGACTGGATCAGGTCGCGATTGCTTTCATCCAGAATGCCTTCCTCCTGGCCCGCCTCGATGAGCGCATCCACCGCTTCCGCCTGGGTTTCCGGCGTCTCGTCCCCATGTTCCTTGGTAAGGGCTGTGACTGACTGCAGGAACCCGATCACCAGCGTGACCGGCAGCACGATGTAGATCAGTATTCGCAGCAAGACAGCGCATCGGGCAAGCCATTCGCCGCGGGTCCTTGAAAAGAAGACAAAGGGCAGGAACCGGTTAAACAGGATGATGATGAGCACCAGGCTAAGCGTGGCCTGAAGAATCTCATAGAGGCCCCACCCGCGTTCACGAAACACCGCGAAGCCGACCAGCAGGGCGATGGCAGCGGTAATGACCTGTGTCAGCACCGCCATGGAGAGAGCGGCACGCGCCCGGCCCACTCCCAGCCTGGGCTCGACTCTCTGCTCGAAGGTGGCGATGTTGTCCTGGAACTCGCGGGAGAGAAATCTTCCGATCTCGGTGTACACCCGATCCGCGTACGAAACCAGGGTGAGCAGGCAAAGCAGGAGAAGCAACGCAGCTGCAATGGCATAGTTCATCGAGATCGTGTAGCCCGCGTGGAGCGGGCGCCCCCGCCCGCTGCCTTTGCTGGTGGCTTTTTAGTAAGCATCTCCGTCTGTCCACTTCTCTCAATCAACCCCAGGGGCAGACCCAAGGACCGTCGTAATTGCCGTTCCTTCCCCGCCATCACGCCCTGGTCGGATTCATGATCGTAGCCCACCAGATGAAGCAATCCGTGCAGCGCCAGCACCTTGATCTCCTGGGCCGCGGAATGACCCAGGCGGCGGGCATTCGCTTTCGCGATGTCCGCTGAAATCGCGATATCGCCCGCCAGCCCGTTCACGAAGCAGGGCCCGGGCGGAAAGGAGAGCACATCCGTGGACTGATCTTTGTCGCGGAAGCGCCGGTTCAGCGAACGCAGTTCGGAGCTGCCGGTCACCAGCACGTTGACGGTGCCCCTCAGCTTGATCGCACGGCTGGCCCGCGCCACAAACTTCGCCAATCCGGTATCACTCAATCCAGCCACGGGTTTGCGAAGGATGACCAAGTTCTTTATTCTTTGCGCACTTTGCGGGTTTTCTTTGCGTCCTTTGCGGTTAAAGGCTTCTCTTCCGGCAAGGCCAAAATCAAACAGGAGGGCC
>DATGYF010000698.1:0-1598 GCA_035298145.1 Terriglobales bacterium
GAGATCACTCCCTCCCGTACCTGCTTCTCGGAAAAGGGGTTAATCATGTCTTTCTCGATGGCCATCTTGCGGATCCAGCGGTCGCTCTTAAGCATGCAGCTCCTTGGAATGCGGTCGTCAGTCGTCGGTCTTCAGTCGTCAGGAAAGTCCCTGCTCGGGGGCGGCTATTCTTGTTTTTGCTGAAGACCGACGACCGACGACTGACGACTGAGGTACGACTGATCTTACGGGAGACACGCTGCCGTTGACAATCTCTCTTATGTCCCTTAGCATCAATCACTTGGTAGGTTATTCTCAGTTCGACGGCGGGAGCCTCCAATGATCAAGCTCGACATCATCAACGAAGTAGTGAACAAAACCGGCATCACCAAAACCAAGGCCGAGTTGGCCGTCGAAACCGTTTTCGAGAGCATGCGGCGCTCCCTCACCAAGGGCGAACGTATTGAATTGCGGGGCTTTGGCGTGTTTAACGTGCGGCCGCGCAAGACCGGAATCGGGCGCAACCCGCGCACCGGCGCCGAGGTTTCGATTCCTCCCGGCAAGGCGGTGCGTTTCAAGCCCGGCAAGGAGTTGCAATCAATCGACTAGGTCTGCTCGTGTGGCCGCGGGCGACTCGCCCGCGAGGGCAGCGTTCCAGGCCGTCGGTGACCCGCAGGGCCGCAACTTCTCCACCCAGCATCGCAGACTAAAGCTGTCATGTCCGACCTCAATCCCCCACTTCCCGCCCCAGAGACCGAGTATCTGCCCGCGGAAGTTTATGTGGTGCAGCCTCCCAATCCCAGATATTGGCTGCATATCCTGTTGTTTGTAGCCACCATCTTCACCACGCTGGTCGTGGGCGCCAAGATGGAATTTGATTTCCAGCACAACGCGCCGCCGTTTGTTCATGGCGACGAAACTCTGCCGCTGTTTCCTGTGGAATGGGCGCTGCACGAACCCTCCCGCCTGCTGCTCGGGATTCCCTTCTCTGCCACGCTGCTGCTGATTCTTCTGGCGCACGAGATGGGACACTACCTGTACTGCCGCTACTACGGCGTGTACGCCACGCTTCCCTTCTTCATTCCAGCGCCAACTCTGATCGGGACGCTGGGTGCCGTGATTCGGATACGCTCGCCGATCCGCTCCCGCTGCGCTTTATTTGATATTGGCATCGCGGGGCCGATCGCCGGATTCGTAGTCGCGTTAATCGTGCTGGTGATCGCCATGAACCATTCCCACGTCATGCCGGGAGTGATGGCGAATTCAGATGTGGAGATGGGATATCCGCTGATCTTTCATCTGCTATGGACGGTGCTTCCGCTCGCCGACGTGCATGGCGGGTCATCGGCCCTGCAGGATATTTATTTTCATCCCACTGCAATTGCGGCCTGGGTGGGAATGTTTGCCACTGCGCTGAATCTCCTGCCCGGCGGGCAACTGGATGGCGGGCATATTGTTTTCGCGCTGAATCCGCGGGCGCATCGCATCGTGTCCCGGCTCACCATCCTGGCGCTGATTCCGATGGCGTTTTATTTCTGGGCGGGCTGGCTGCTGTGGGCGATCCTGCTGCGTATCAGCGGCATGCGGCATCCCATGGTGGAAGAATGGCCGGGCGTGAC
>DATGYF010000699.1:0-4435 GCA_035298145.1 Terriglobales bacterium
CAGTTCCTGCGCCGCCGACGTGGAGAGATCGGAGTAAGTGTGCACCGACACGTAGAGCACGTCAGGATCGTGCGGGAACTCGCGGTTCAGGAAGCGCAGAAAATCCACTGCGGCATCCGGCTGGTTCTCAGACATGGCGCAACGCACGCCATTGAAGCCCACCTGACGTTTGAGCTCTTTGCCCCCGGGCTGGGCTGCGGCCTTCCTCAAGATAGGGATGGCTTGCGGGCAGTGGCCGTCATTGGCCAGCTTCAACCCCTGCTGAGCTGTGGACGAAGGGGCGCTCGCCGGCTTTGCCTTGATCTGAGCGGCCGAGGTTCCGCAAATGAGTGCGCCAAGAACAGCGGAAATCAGAACCGTGGAAAGGGATCCAGACATAAAAATAGGGCAGGCGTTAACAAACGCCTGCCCAATCATACCGCGTCAGTAGTAGAGCTTCAGGGCAAATTGGATTACGCGTGGAGATTGTGATGTGTTCACCACCCCCATGTTTGTGCCCAGAGCGGTTGCGGGAGTGCTCAGGTTCACCCGATTGAAGGCATTGAGGAAGTCGGAGCGGAATTGGAGCTTTACTCTTTCGGTAAAGGTAAAGTCCTTTTGCACGCTCAAATCGACGTCTGCATAGCCCGGCCCGCGAACCGGTCCCTGCGCCGGACAGTTGCCGAAAGTGCCGACCGCAGGCGCTGTATAGGGCGTGGGATCAAACCATTGGTAGCCGATGTATTTGCCGCCACTGAGGGCGGTTTGCCGGCCAAAGGTCTTTCCCGCGCCGGGACCGCAATCCGGACGCAATCCTCGCGAATTGGTTCCCGTCGAATCCGTACCGAAATCGTACAGTGCCAGCGGGAAGCCAGAATGGATGGAAATGATGGGAGCGATCGCCCAACCGCCGGCAATCGCATCCACCGCCCGGCTGGTATCGTTGCCGTACTTCTTGCCGCGACCGAACGGGATTTCGTAAACCGCGTAGCTGCTGAGCACGTGCTTGGCGTCGAAGAAGCAATCCGACCAGTCAGCTCTCGGATCGTAAAGGTTCTGGTAGTACGGGTTCGCCGGAGACGCTTGTGCGCCCCAGTTGCCGTAGTAACCGCTATTGTCGGTCATACACCGTGAAAGAGTGTAAGCCACCTGATATTGCAGTCCGTTTGAATAACGCTTCTGGAATGTGGCCTGCAGCGCGTGGTAATTCATGCTGCCCACGGACGCCGTGCCGGAGATCTGAGCGATATCCGACTGGAACGCCGGATTACCTGAGAAAAATACGCTAGGCGCTGTACACGGCGGCGTGCCACAGGCGCTGTTCGGGAGCAACTGCCTCTGCAGATACGGCATGGGAACCATCAAATGAGTCCCGTGCTGGCCCACATAACCGACCTGGATGGTATTGTTGCCGAACTGGTGCTGCACGGTTCCATTCCACTGCTGGGTAATTGCGGGCTGCACATTCGGGTCCCAGACCCGGACCAGAGCTCCCGCGAATGGGTCGCTGGCCGCCCCTACCGGAGCCAGACCATCTCCGGTCGTAGTTCCAGGCAGGGCAACGTTGTTGTACTGCACCAGGGTTTCAGCCTTGGTAAAGGGTGGATTGATGGGGAGGCGCAGGTTCGTGCCCGTCCCTTCGAGATAAGACGAGATGCTGAAAGCGCCGCGGAATACTGTCTTCCCTCCCAGACGCGACGGCGTCCAAGCAAAGCCGATGCGAGGCTGAAGGTTTTTCGCGCCATAAGTACCGTTGTAGAGGCCAGCGCTGCTCTGCTTGCAAGTCACGGGGGCAGTGCCCAGATCTACCTTGGAGCAATTGGGCGCTAGCACTTCTCCGGTGAAGAGATCGAAATTGACTTGCTGGTCATGCGCCTCTACCCATGGAGTGTGGGCTTCGTAACGCAGGCCAAGGTTGATGGTGAGGTTTTGGGTGGCTCTCCAGTCGTCCTGAATATACCCGGCAAAAATATTAGCTCGTTGGCCCCACTGCCCGGCGGAAATACCTTTGCCGTACGAAGAGGGCAGACCGAGATAGAAATCGGCTCCGCCATACCCGCCTGTGGCAGGGGTTACGTTGGTCGGATCCGACGATGTGAATGCACCGTTGAAAATGATTGCTCCGAGGGCGCCGCTGTTGCCGGTATAGAAGGTGTTAATACGATCGCGCCAGTACTCAAAGCCCATGTGGAACACATGGCGGTTATGGGTCAGGACTACCGCATCCGAGGCCTGAATCACCGCGTCCTGGAATCTCTGCTGCACTCCGTTGCTGCCCACGTTGGTGAGCACTCCAGTGCCGGGGCCGCTGGGATTTCCACCATTGAACCCCAGCTGGAGCAATCCCGGTCCACCAGCGTTCGCGTTTGCGATCCCAAGCTGAGTGCCCAGGTCGCCGACCGAACTGTCGAACTCGGTGCCGTTATGCAGTTTGACATGGTTGACGCCGAAGCGCAGGTCGTTCAGAAGATTCGAACTGAAGGTGTGGCTCCAGTCCACCACGTAGTTGTCGATGGGCGCGTCCGAAAAGCCGGTGCCCAGCAAGGCAAACGAACGGACCGTCGGGTTGTGTTGCTTGGAGTGAGAGAAGCGGCCAAAGATATGGTCGCTGTTGGTGGCGTTGAAATCAACCTTGATGTCGTACTGGTAGCTGTTGACCAGCCCGGTTTGAGTGTAACTGGCGTTGTTCTGCGTGTTCACACCGTTCGCAGCGGGATATAGGGACGACGCGAACAAAGCCTGCGCCACCGGATCAATCGGCTCCACCGCAGCAATATTGTTGTTAGGGATGGCGGCGTTTCCGTTCAGCGGATCATAGAGTTGGTGGGCGGCGTTGTTACAAATACCCGATCCGTTAAAGCCCTCAGGGCAAATATCAGCAAAGTCACCGGCACGCTCCGCCGTGGTGAACACACTAAGTGGAAGGGTCGTGGAGGGGTGGTCAAAACGCTGCGCCTGGTAGTCGAAGAAGAAGAACAGCTTGTTTTTGACGATGGGGCCGCCGACGGTGCCGCCGAACATGTTCCAGCGCAACAGAGGTCTGGGACTTCCGTTGAACCTGTTTTCCCACGAGTTCGAGTTCAACTTATCGTTGCGGAAGAACTCCCACAGAGCACCGTGAAAACTGTTGGTCCCTGATTTGATCGTGGTGCTGACAATGCCACCCTGGTAGTTCCCGAACTCAGCCGAGGCATTCTGGGTAATAAGGTTGAATTCCTGAATCGCGTCCGGCGCCGGGGTAAAGCCTACCAGGTTGTCCGACACCTGGTTGTTGTCCATGCCATCCAGAATAAAGTTGTTTGCTTGCTCCCGGTTTCCATTGATGTACGGCCGCGAGCCGCTGGCGGTATTGTCGCCGTTGTTAAAGCCATCCGGACTGGGAGTGATCGCGCCCGGCGCCAGCAGCGTCAACTGAACATAGTTGCGCGTGGCGAGGGGTAGCGCCTCGTTCGTCGTAGAGTCGATGATGGTACCGACTTCGGTCCGGTCGGTCTGCAGGATGGGCGCCGAACCGGTGACTTCCACCGTCTCGCTCACCTGTCCCATCTTCATCTGCATGTCGATGCGCGCCGTCTGGTTGAGTACCAGGACGATGCCGGTGTGGACGGCTGTCTGAAATCCCGGGGCCGAAATTTTTACCGTGTAACTTCCCACGGGGACGCGGGTAATGTTGTAAGCACCGGCGTCGTTCGTCTTGGTGCTCAGCACCGTTCCGCGCTCGGTATCGGTCGCCGTAACGTCGGCATCCTTAAGCGGCGCACCGCTCGGATCCGTCACCGTTCCCACGATGGCTGCGGTCACTTCCTGGCTCCATGCAGGTTGCAGGACGCCCAGGACCCCGATCAGCAGCAGAACGACAAACCCCACCTTCATCGATTGTCGCATCACAAACCTCCTGGAAGACACTTCATTGGCATGCCGGCGCATCTGGCACTCCATATTGAGCACATGCTATATAGCAGAGCGATGATGACCGTCAAGAAAAAAGTGGTTAACCCCAATTTTTATTTTTGCTGGCCCCGATCTGGAAGACAGGGGCGACCGGCTTGGCTGATATGCCCGTAACCGGCCGGGCGGCCGGTCGAGGCACTCTTGCTCTGCCAGCCGCTTCTCGAATTACAATAAGTTCAGCTCTATAGCAATTCGAGCTATAATGCCCCCGCGCTGGGGTGGTTTAAAGGCCGGTAATTCTCCGGATTGAGTCGTAAACATGATTCTGGCGGGCGACATTGGCGGCACCAAATGCAACCTGGCCCTGCTCCGGGAGGCCGAAACAGGCGCTCTGGAGCCGGTTTTCCAGTACCGTTACGCCACTCGCGACTTCTCCCGATTCGAAGATCTTGTCGAAGATTTCCGCCGTCAGGCAGCACAACGCGCCGGTAGTGTCGCGGCCGAACGGATTACCGCAGTAGGGTTTGGGGTGGCCGGCGCCGTGGTTGACGGCCGCCTCCACGCC
>DATGYF010000700.1:0-4273 GCA_035298145.1 Terriglobales bacterium
GGATAATGTGCAGGAAGAACCTCCCGCCATCGCGGCACGCATTTCGCCCACCAACCTGGGCTTTCTTTTGAATGCCCGCCAGGCGGCCTGCGAGTTTGGTTTTCTGACGGTTCCTGAATTCGCCGAACAGAGCTTGCGGACACTGGCCACAATGGCCAAGCTGGCGCGCTCGCATGGGCACCTGCTCAACTGGTACGACACGCGCACCCTCGAACCGCTCCGGCCCCGGTTCATCTCTGCCGTCGATAGCGGCAACCTGGTGGCGTCGCTCTGGACGTTACAGCAAGGCTGTCTGGATCTATTGCAGCGTCCCTTGCTGGAAAAGCAACTGGCGGAAGGACTGGCCGATCATCTCCGCATCCTGGTCGAGAGGCATGCCTTTCCTCAGAAGCGCTTCAAGACGTTTCAGGAACAGACCAGAAAGAGAAGCTGGCTGCAGCGTCTGCTGGCGCCTTCAGAAGAAGGATTGCTGGAGAGCGACCTGGAAACGGTGAACCCCAAGTACGAGTCGGATGTGCGCTGGTTTGCGGCGGAATCTCTGTCCCGGGTGAGAAATCTCAGGAAGGCAGTCCAGGTCTATGCGCCGTGGATGCTGCCGGAGTTTGTTCCATTGTGGAAAGATGCCACCCTGGAGTTCAAATTCGACTCGCAAAGCCTGACCGTCGCGCGCCTGCCGGAAGTGGTGGACAGGCTGGCGGCGCGTCTGCAGTTCGCTCTCGACCATGCCAACGGCGCCGGAGACCGCAAGGCCCTCTATCTGCGATTGCAGGCCATGTTGCCGGAGGCACGCTCCCGGGCGCTGAGTTTGATTGAAGATCTCAAACGAATCGCCGATGAGGCCGGAAAATTCGCCGACGAGATGGACTTCCGCTTCCTGCTCGATCCGCGGCGCAAGTTGCTGTCGCTGGGTTTCGATGTGGAGGCGGGAAAACTCCCGCCCGCCTGCTACGACTTGCTGGCTTCGGAGGCGCGCATCGCGGTATTCGCCGCCATCGCCAAGGAAGATATTCCGCAGGACGTCTGGTTTCTGCTGGGCCGGGCCCACACTCGCGAGCACGGACTTCCCGTCCTGCTCTCCTGGACCGGAACCATGTTCGAGTATCTGATGCCGGTACTCTGGATGCGGACCTACCCCAATACGCTGCTGGATAATTCGCGCATTGCCGCGGTCCGCCTGCAGCAGATTTATGGCGCCGAAAAGAGCGTGCCCTGGGGGATTTCAGAATCGGCATACGCCAAACGGGATGAGGCTGGAAATTACCAGTATCAGGCCTTTGGTCTGCCCGATATTTCACTCCACCAGGGTGAGGCCAACATGCTGGTCATCTCTCCCTATTCCACATTCCTCGCACTGCACGTGGATGCCGCGGCCGCGTTCCGCAATTTGCGCCGGATGGAAGGCGAGGGCTGGCTGGGTCCGTACGGATTCTATGAAGCCGCCGATTACAGCACCGCCTCCGGCCGCCGCAACTGGCGCCATCGCCACGAACTGGTGCGCTGCTGGATGGCCCACCACCAGGGCATGACCTTGATTGCGCTGGCTAACTTCCTGCACGACGGCGTGGTCCAGCGCTGGTTTCACAACGATCGGCGGGTACAGGCGACGGAACTTCTCCTGCATGAAAGGCCGGCGACCAACGTCAAGTCGTTGCGCAAACTCTACGGCGCGGCCGCGTGATGCACGCGCAGGGGCGGAGCCTGTCCTGAGCGACATCGAAGGATGCCCTCACCCGCCCTGCGGAGCCAGGTCTCTCCCTGGCGAGCTTTGTTCGCCCGCACGAGGCGTCCGGGCCTACGTAATTTGAGGGATGAACTATGAACTGGTAGTGCTGGAGGTCTGATATTCGTCCGCCAGGCCGGCTTCAGGAAGCTCAAGTCCCCAGTTTTCACCGATGGAACCAAGCCCTTCCAATCCGACCTGATACTCGCTTGTCCCTACCATCGGTTTTACCCAGACCACGCGAAAGTGAATCCTGCGTTGCCGGTATTGCAAGGTGAGTTTGTCGCCGGCTTTTAAGGCGTGATGGATCGCGCCCAAGCGGGCCCCATTGGGGGTGATATCCAGAGTGTGCGCCAGTTCGTTCACCGGATTATTGGCGGAGTCCTTCCCCGATATTCGCACGGGCAAAACCATTTTGATCCGCTTGTATCGCCGGTTACCTTTTCCCACGGAGATCCCCCATTGCGGCTACGCGATCAACCTATCGGCCAACTTGCGGCCGCACTTTAGGGGCCACCTTGCCGCCAGACAACAAATCTCAGCCCCCTGCAGAATCAGAGCTTTAGGAGCGTTGCTTTGGTCACGCTCGGAGATTCTTCCCCGGCGACTGACGCTCTGAATCAACCGGGTGACAGTTTTTGTCAACGGTCAATTGCCTGGGTGGGCACGCGTCTGAACGGCTTCTGGTTTATTTTTAGTGGACAATGGAATCAAGGAGCCATCGATGAAAGGTAAAATCGCACTCGTCACCGGCGCCGATGGAGGTCTGGGGACCTTTGTGACCCAGGCTCTGCTCGATGCCGGCGCTACCGTCGTCGGGCTGTCGCAGAGAATTCAGCAGTCGTCTTTCAACAGTCCGAACTTTAACGCCTTGCCGGCGGACATTTCTACATCAGCTGGAGTGAAGTCTGCGGTGGACAGCCTGGTTTCCCGCTTCGGCCGTCTGGACATTCTCGCCCATACCGTGGGTGGGTTCGCGGGCGGCCACTCCATCGCCGCAACCGACGATGCTACGTTCGAGCGCATGTTCGATTTGAACTTGTACAGCACCTTCTACCTTCTGCGCGCGGCGGTCCCGGTCATGCGCCAGGGAGGAAACGGGCGCATCGTTGCCATCGGCAGCCGTGCTGCGCTGGAGCCTGGAGTTGGCGTCGGCGCCTACAGCGCTTCCAAGGCAGCCATGGTTTCATTGATCAGGACCGTGGCCCAGGAAAACAAGGACGCTGGAATGACGGCCAATGCCATTCTGCCCGGCACCATGGACACGCCAGCCAACCGGAAATTCATGCCTGACGCGGACCCTTCCAAGTGGGTCCGCCCTGCCGCCATCGCAAGCCTGATCGTGTGGCTGGCCGGGGATGCGGGCAAAGACGTCAACGGGGCGGTGATCCCGGTGTACGGCAGCGAGGCCTGAGACTTTGCTGTTGGAACAGCAGGAAAAGATATAGGGCAAGAACAAGGCAAGACAGGACAGAAGACGAAAAAGAAAAGACGAAAGACGAAAGACGAAAAGGGAACCCGGTTCTCAGTTGTCAGTTTCAAGTTCTCTGCAGATTAGTCCCGTAGATTGCTCACACTGTCGGTTGGTAATCACTCAGGAATTACATACCGGGGCGCAAGTCGGGCAACACAAAAATCGTTTTCGCCAGATCGGAGGCGAGCGTCTCGGCGCGATAGTAGCGGGTCAGGATTCCGTCCTTCCAACTCAGGAGATCGGGATTGTTGCGGGCAAATTCCTCCCATCCTGGTTTGTTTGGACTCCGCATCATGCGCTCGTGAATTAGAAAGACGTACGCCCAGGTTACGGTCGCGTGATAGAGCTGCGGCTTCCCCTGGGTCTCGGCGAATCTCTGCAGTGCTCGGGAAAAGGACTGCAGGGCCTCGAGCACAGGGTGATTCGTCAGATACAGAAACGCTGCGCGAACGTGTTCGCGATGATGAAAGTGCTCATGCGAGAGCGTGCCATCTTCAAAACCATCCATCAGTTCCTGGTCTGTCAGTTGCTCGCCGGGTGAAGTGACCAGCATCGGGTGATCTCCATTTGGGATATCAGGAGTCGCGTCGGCGGGACGATCGCGCGCGCTTCGTCTCCTTCAGGCGGTGACTGGCGCTCGAATCCAGTTCCAGGCCATAGAACTTCTTCAACTCCCTGATCTGGTCAAGCGACGCCTGACCAAACGGGGTCTTGCCATCGAAGGCATGCAGGACGATCCCTTCCAGCAGATCACCCAGGGTCAAGTCGTGGTACTCGCCGAAGGCTTTAAGGACCTTGAGCAGGCGCTTTTCCATTCGAACTCCAGTCTGCACCCGTTCGACCAGGAACCCCTCGTCCGACTTCATGGTACCAATGTACCATGGTACGTAACTGGCGGGCAAATTTACTGGTGGCGGGACCACTCCTGCGATGGCTCCATAAATTTCTCTTATCTCCTCCATAAATTAATGTTTTTAAAAGTATTTGTGATAGGGGCGAAAAGAATTATGCATTGGACTCTCACAGCCGCAGGGCGGTACTGTGCACCACGCTGGTTACGGGGATGTGCCGTGGTTCA
Source organism: Terriglobales bacterium (assembly GCA_035298145.1). Taxonomy (GTDB): domain Bacteria; phylum Acidobacteriota; class Terriglobia; order Terriglobales; family Acidobacteriaceae; genus JAIQFF01. Next base: position 4,273 of record DATGYF010000700.1, read on the forward strand.
C
>DATGYF010000701.1:0-9575 GCA_035298145.1 Terriglobales bacterium
CAAGTGCATTTGAGATTTCAGATTTAAGATTGCAGATTGAAAACCTCTCCGATGCCGGGAGCGGCGCGTTTGCTTTTCAATCTGCAATCTAAAATCTGCAATCTGAAATCCTTTCTTCTATACTTCCCTTCTCATGCCCTCGCTGCAATCTGCGATCGAGCGCCTGGCCACGCTGGGCGAGGTGGAACGCAATCCCGACGCCCGTAAAACCTTCCTCGAATTCCGCGAGCAGCTCACCCAGGGCATGATTCGCGCCGCCGAGAAGAGCAGCGGCGAGTGGAAAGTGAACGCCTGGGTGAAACAGGGCATCCTGCTGGGCTTCCGTCTGGGAGAGCTCACCAAGATGGGCGATGCCACGCTTTCTTTCGTGGATAAAGACACGTTCCCTGCCCGCCAGTTTGCGGTCGCGGACAAAGTACGCGTGGTTCCCGGCGGATCATCCGTGCGTGAGGGCGCCTACATCGCGCCTTCGGTGATCTGCATGCCGCCCATGTTCATCAACGTCGGCGCGTACGTGGACGAAGGCACGATGGTGGATTCGCACGCCCTGGTGGGCTCCTGCGCACAGGTGGGAAAGCGGGTGCATCTGAGCGCGGCGGCCCAGATTGGCGGCGTGCTCGAACCGGTCAATGCCGCCCCGGTCATCATCGAGGATGACGTGCTGGTCGGCGGCAATTGCGGCGTCTATGAAGGGACGCTGGTGCGGGCCCGGGCCGTGCTCGGCGCCGGCACCATTTTGACCCGGTCCACTCCGCTCTACGACATCGTGCGCGGCCAGGTTTACAGGGCCACGGATGAGAAGCCGCTGGAAGTTCCGGAAAACGCCGTGGTCGTGCCCGGATCACGAGCGGTGAAAAAGGGGCAGGCTGCGGAGTGGAATCTTTCGCTCTACACCCCGGTGATTGTGAAGTATCGCGATGAGAAGACCGATCAGAGGATTGAATTGGAAGAGTGGCTGCGTTGAGACTTTAACCTATTCGACTTCGATGGCCAGGCCGGAACCGCCACGCAATTCGCCGACTTTTATCTGCCCCAACTTCTGAACCACCGCGTCGGCCTCCTGCAACTCCGCCGCCCGATAAGTGCTGGTAATTCCAATCGCCTTCATTCCTCCGGCATGAGCTGCGCGGATCCCCGCCGGGGCATCTTCGACTACGAGGCACTCGGCAGGATTCACTCCGAGCAGTTTTGCTCCCATGAGATAGGGTTCGGGATTGGGCTTTCCCTTCGATACGTCATCCGCCGAAACCAGCACTTGTGGCATGGGCAGGTTTCCCAGTTGCAGCCGGGCAGTTGCCAGATAGCGAGTACCCGAAGTCACCACGCACCAGCGGCCCTCGGGAATGGCCTTGAGCAATTCCGCGGCGCCAGGCATAACCGAGACGCCCTCGTGGTCGTCCGCCTCCCGCTTCTCTAATCTCAGAGTTTCCGCCTCGGCGTCGAGATGGGGCGCCAGCCGGCGGACGATTTCAATGGTGCGGACGCCGTGAGCGGTCTCCACCACTTTGTCGGGATCGAGGTCCTGTTCTTCCGCCCAGCGCCGCCACTGGCGCGTGACCGAGCCGGTTGAGTCCACCAGAACGCCGTCGAGGTCGAAAAGAATGGCAGCGCAGTTGAAGGTTGTCATGGGGTTCTTTGCGAACTTTGCGTTTCCTTTGCGTCCTTTGCGGTAAAAAGCTCTTCGCATTAAACCTTTTAACCGCAAAGGAGGCAAAGGAAGCCGCAAAAAACGCAAAGAAAAGCTCAGTGGCAATTCGTGCCGGCGTGCTCAGGACGGCAATGACCTTGGAGCGTCAGAAACGACAATCAGCTTTCCTGAGGCCATCTGCTCCCGTATCTCCATATGGCGTGTGCGGAAGTGCGAGCGGGCGCGCTCGCCCCAGGCGCGCACGAAATAATAGTTCAATCCCGCCCCGATCACGGAGCTGGCCAGTGGAATAATCCGGCCCGACCACTTCTCCACCACTTCCCTGCTGGCCTGCGCCGCGATGCGCTGGATGACGCGAGGCACGAATTTGGCAATCACTTCTTTCTCCACCAGCTCACGGCTGATGTCCACCCCGGCCGCGCTGGCGGCCGCAATCCACAGTTCCGCAGTTTCTTCTTCCGTATTGAATTCGAAGCCGTAGAGCAGGCTGAGTTTCTGAATGGTGCGCAAGGTCACGCCCGACAGAATTCCCAAATCCGGAATGATGGTGATGAGGCCACCCAGGCCAAGTCCAGCGCCCTCAGCCGCAGCCACTTTCATCCCGCTGCGAATCACACGGTGGGCCAGGTTATCGAGCTGGCCGACCTCTACCGAATAGACGCCCTGAAAGTTGCTGATGGGAAGGCCGTAAGCAGCTCGCACCTGCAGCAGGAACTTCGACGGATCCACCTTGACGGTTTCATAGGCGCGCTGGAAGCCGCGACTCAAGCCCGCTTCTACCCGCCGCCGCAACCATGTTTTTCGCTCCGCCTCCGCCATGAAACCTAACCATATCGCAGATGATGGCCAGTGGGGAAGATTACGTTTGTTGTGTGGCGCGGGCGCCCCCGCCCGCGTCCTCGAGACTATCAATCATTGCGACGGCTAAAGCATCCTTCCGACCACAGTCAGAACGATGTCCCATTGATCTCCCACCGAGTGTAGTGCTGTCGGCGTTCAGGCGGGCGAGGGCGCCCGCCCCACTCGGACTGCACGAGCGGGACGCTCGCGCCTACATCCTGTGCTACGATCAATTACCGCATGCCAACTGGAAAATTGCACATCGTACCCCTCGGGGGCCTGGGCGAGTTTGGGATGAACTGCATGGCCGTACGCTGGGGTGACGATATCATCGTCATCGACGGCGGCCTGATGTTTCCTGAAGCCGAATTGCTGGGCGTCGATATTGTCGTCCCTGATATTTCCTATCTGACCGAAAACCGCCAGCGGGTGAAAGGGATCATTCTCACCCACGGCCACGAAGACCACATCGGCGCGCTGCCCTGGATTCTCAGTGAGCTGAATGTACCGGTCTGGGGCACGGAGTTCACCCTGGCCTACGTGGAAGACAAGCTCGAAGAGCACGGCCTGCTCGACGACGCCGACCTGCGCGAGATCCGTCCGGGCGAGGGTTTCAAGATCGGGCCATTCACGATCCACCCCATTCAGGTCACTCATAGCCTGGTGGACTGCGTAGCGCTGGCCGTCCACACTCCGCTGGGAGTGATCATTCATACCGGCGACTTCAAGGTTGATCCCACGCCGACGGACAATCGCCTGTTCGATCTGCACGCCTTCGCCGAATACGGCAAAACCGGAGTGCTGGCGCTGTTTCAGGACTCGACCAACGTGGAGCGCAAAGGCTACACGCCGAGCGAGCGCGCGGTGCGCCGCAAATTTGACGAGGTGTTCGCGCATACCAAGCGGCGGCTGTTCATCTCATGTTTTTCATCCTCCATCCATCGCATCAAGCTGGTGGTGGAGATGGCGTGGCAACATGGACGCAAGGTGGCGTTCGCCGGGCGCTCGATGAACAACTCCGCGGAGATTGCCGAGGACCTCGGTTACATCGAGATTCCGGAGGGCCTGCTGATCCATCCTGGCGAGATGAAGAACTTTCCGCCGGAAAAAGTCTGCGTGCTGATCAGCGGGACGCAGGGCGAACCCATGTCGGCGCTCTCCCGCGCTGCGGTGGATAATCACAAGCACGCCAAGATCGAGAAGGGCGACACAGTGATGCTCTCGTCCCGGATCATTCCGGGCAACGAGAAAGCCATCTATCGCATGATCGATCACCTATTCCGGCGCGAAGCCCACGTGATCTACGATGATGGCTCGTCGCCGCCGGTGCACGTCAGCGGCCACGCCAGCCAGGAAGAATTGAAGCTGATCATCAATCTGGTGAAGCCAAAGTATTTCATTCCCATCCACGGCGAGTACCGGCAACTGAAGCTGCACGCGGAGATGGCAGCAGCGATGAAGGGGTCGGTCGGAAACGTGATTCTGATCGAGAGCGGCGACGTTCTCGAGTTCGACGAACTGGGAGCGCGCAAAGCCGGCCGGGTCAACGTGGGCAGGGTCTGTATCGACTCGGGATCGCGGACCGACGTGGTCGAAGACCTGATTGTCAAAGACCGCCGCCACCTCAGTGAAGACGGCATCGTGCTGCCCATCATCGCCATCAACAAACTCACCGGCAAGGTGGAGACTTCGCCCGAAATCGTTACCCGCGGCTTTTCGCCGGGGGAAGACGGCTTTGACGACGGGGCCCGGCAGATCGTCATGCAGACTCTGGATGCTTCCAGCGCCGAGGAAAAAGCCGACTACGGCGTGATCAAGGAAAAAATCCGCGCTGACCTGAAGCGCTACGTTTCCAAGCAGACCCAGAAGCGTCCATTGATCATGCCGGTGATATTGGAGATATAAGAAATTGTCATCCTCAGCGGAGCGGCTGCTTCGCTTCGCGAAGCAGCCGCGCAGTCGAAGGACCCCTACCCCCGGCATTGCACCTGGCACTAGGGATCCTTCGACTCCGTACAAACTTCGCGGAGCGAAGTTTGTCCTCCCCTCAGGATGACAGTATGGAGATAATCCCATCGTCACGCTCAACGACATTCACGAAGCGCAATCTCGCCTGCGCGGCGTGGCCGTGCGGACGAAGCTGATTGCCTCCCACATCCACGAGTCGGGCAAAGTCAAAGACAGCCGCCAGCTCTTCCTCAAGCCCGAAAACCTGCAGCCGATCGGCTCGTTCAAGCTGCGGGGCGCCTACAACAAGATCGCGTCCCTTCCCAGAGAGGCGCTGCAGCGCGGCGTGATCACCTATTCCAGTGGCAATCACGCCCAGGGCGTGGCCTACGCCGCACGGGCCCTAGGAGTAAAGGCAGTCATCGTGATGCCTGGAAATGCGCCGGCGGTCAAGCGCGAGGCAACCCTGGCACTGGGCGCGGAGATCATACTGGTGGGCCCGGCGAGTTCCGAGCGCCAGGCCAAGGCGGAAGAACTGGCGGCGCAGCACGGATACGCCATCGTGCCACCTTACAACGACGAAATGATCATCGCGGGCCAGGGCACCATGGGACTGGAGATACTGGAAGACTTGCCGGAGGTCGAGACCGTGATCGCGCCGGTCGGCGGCGGCGGAATGCTGAGCGGGATCGCTACGGCCGTTAAACTGAGCAAGCCCACCGTGAAGGTGATCGGCGCCGAACCTGAACTCGCAGCCGACGCACAGGCCAGCTTGCGCTCCGGCAAGATCGTCGAGTCATCGGCCGAGCAGGTCACGCGGACGCTGGCCGACGGGCTACGCACACAGAGCATTGGCCCGCTTAACTTTGAACACATCCGGCGCTATGTGGATGACATCGTGACCGTGAGCGAGGATGAAATCCGTAAGGCCATGCAGCATCTGGCCGGTGATCCCAAGACCCTGGCGGAACCGAGCGGGGCGGTGGCCGTGGCCGCATTCCTGTTCCACCGGGACCAATTACCCAGGACGACTATGAACGTGGCCGTGATCAGCGGCGGAAATGTCGAAGCCGAGATGCTGGCAGAGCTGAGGAAAGAAACATCATGAAGGCCTGTCATCCTGAGCGGAGCACAAACTTCGCTTTGCGAAGTTTGTGCGGAGTCGAAGGATCCCTCGAACCAAGGCAGAGTACCGGGAGTAGGGGTCCCTCGACTCCGCCGCACATTCGCCAGCGAATGTGCGACCTCGCTCGGGATGACAAGAGTAGCGCCGGCGTCCCGCCGGCTGTCGCGAGGGCGTCTCGCCCTCGCACCCGGCGGGCGAGACGCCCCCCGGACAGCCGCCGAGACGGCGGCGCTACTTTGTTCAGGGCACTTCTAATTATCGGCAGTCTGCTCGCCTTCACCTCCGCGGCCGCCGGTGCCAATTACGAACGCGGCGCCGTAATACGCGTCGCCCAAGTCTATCTCTCACCCGACGCCAGCTCCGCGAAACTTGCGGAAATGGATCGCGGCCGCGAAATCATCGTCCTCGAAACCAGCCGCGAGTGGGCGCACGTGCAGGCCAATCTGACGGAAGAGCGCACCATCACCGGATGGGTGCTGGATAAAGGAGTCATCCGCACCTCCACTCCGAACGGCGACAAAATATTGTTTGGCGAGGCCGTCGATTCCGAGGACCAGGCCAGCCGCCGCCACGGACGCAACGGCGCTGCCCAGGACGCGATGCGGCTCTACTACCGCGTCGCCGATTATTTCCCCACCTCGCCGCTGGCGGGCGAGGCCATGTATCGCTCCGCCGATATCCGCTGGCAGCTGGAGAAAGCGGACGTGGCATCGCGTCCTTCTTCCCGCGAGCGCGAGTCTTTCCTGCGCGAAGGCATGGAAGAAAAGTACATGAAAGAGGTCATCAAGAAATTTCCCGGGACCAAGTGGGCCGACCTGGCCGCTTTCCACTTGATTGACAACAAGCTCTGCGGCGACTGGCAGGGCAGCTCGAAATGCCCGGTGAAGGAGGCGGAGATTTACGAAAAATACGCCACCGAGCACCCCCAGTCTCCGGCAGTCACGGAGGCGCTGTACGACGCCGCCTGGCGCTGGTCCACATTGATCGAAATCTACAAGACGGAAGAAGAGCCAAAGAAGTCGGAGGAGGCGAGAGCCAAAGCCGTCGCGCTGGCCCAGAAGGCGGTGTTGCAAACCACATCGCAGGACTGGGGGGCCCGCGCCCAGCGCCTGCTCTACCTGATGGAACAAGGCATCCCGACTTACGGAAACGTAACCCAGTAAGCACGCTCGCGAAGTTTCAATTCACCTGTCGGATTTTTCTGTAATACTTTTGGTCAACCCTTTTCGGGAGGAAGCTTGAACGACTACCTGCTGTCCGTCGTCCTGGGAATCATCGAGGGACTCACGGAATTTCTTCCGGTCAGCTCCACCGCGCACCTGCGCATTTCGGAGGCGATTTTCCACCTCAGCCTGTCCGACGGATACTGGAAGATGTACAGCATCGTGATTCAGTTGGGCGCTATTCTGTGCCTGCCGGTGTACTTTCGCGACCGGATCGCAAAATTTCTCTCCACCTTTCCGCGGGGCGAGAATGGAGATCGCACCATCTTCACGCACCCGCTCAGCCTGGTGCTCATTGCGTTTGTAGTGACCGCGATTCCGGCATTTCTGCTGACCAAGGTCATCGGCAAGAACCTGGAAAGCATGCCCATCATCGGCTGGTCATTAGTCGTAGGCGGAATCGTGATGTGGATCGTCGATGCGGCCAAGGCGAAACCGGAGGCGGCGGGACCCGAGGCGCCATCGAGCCCCATCCGCACCTGGAATATGGAGGCGATGAGCCTAGGACAAGCGGTGTGGATCGGGCTGTGCCAGATCCTTTCGGCTGTATTTCCGGGTACATCGCGCTCCATGGCAACCATCGCAGCCGGTCAGCTGGCTGGGATGTCGCGAGCCTCGGCCCTGGAGTTTTCCTTTTTCCTGTCCATTCCCACCATGGCTGCAGCCACCGGATACACCCTGCTCAAGTCGGTCATGGGAAAAGGCGAAAATCCGATTGGGGTCGCGCAGATCGTCGGACATCAATGGCTGCTGCTGGCGATTGGCTTTGTGGTTTCATTCCTGGTCGCCTACGCGTCGGTGGCGTGGTTCATGGCCTGGGTGCGAAAGCACGGATTCGTGCCCTTTGCGGTGTATCGGATCGCGGCAGGAATTCTGGTGCTGGCGTTCGCCGCAAAACTGGCGAACTGAGAACGGGTAGCGCCGGCGTCCCGCCGGCCTGGTGGGCGGACAGAATGCCCGCCTGAGAGCACGATGCCACGGTTGACCACGTATCACTTGGGCTTCCTCTCAAGTTCGACGCAAGCTGCCGGTCGAGCTTCGCCCGGCTCAACATCCAGGATTGTTAATTTATCTCGAATGGCCATAACGCTCTTCGCCTGCGGCTGTTCGGCACATCTTGTAGTCAGGCGGGCAGTCTGCCCGCCCACAAGGCCGGCGGGACGCCGGCGCTACTGACCAGAGCGCTACTAACTCGATACTCTTCCCAATTCCCTGATTGTCGTGTCGCGCGCTTCTTGACATAATTATCGGGCTCTGGCTAGGTCTGGCATCCGGAAGAAGATTCTCACTTTCTGTCAGGCTGCCAAACACGCCCAATGAAGTTCTCACAGATATTCGCCCCCACGAACAACCGGCGCCTCAACGAGCTGATCGGCTTCGTGCTTTGTGTCTCAGGACTGCTTTTGTTCCTGGCCCTGGCCTCCTATTCTCCGCTTGACCCTTCGTTCAACAGCGCTTCCGTGCTGACCGGTTCGCAATCCGCGCGCAACTGGGTCGGACTGGTGGGCGCCATTATTTCCGACTTGATGCTGCAGGGTTTCGGTATCGGGGCCTTTCTGGTGCCCGTGTTCCTGGGAGCGTTGGGCGCGCGCTGGTTCCGCTCACGCAAGATTACGTCGCCGGTGGCGAAATCCCTGGGGGCCGCCTGGCTCCTGATCTTCGTTCCCGCATTGCTGGGCCTTATGCCCGGACACATGCGCTGGATGGGCGTGATCCCCATGGAAGGCCTGGCCGGGCGCATCGTCGGCGATGTCCTCATCCATTACCTGAACCTGGCCGGCGCATACATCGTATGCGCTACGATTCTGGCGGTCGCGTTGTATCTCACGACCGCTTTCTCTTTCGCTTCGCTGCGAGTGTGGGCGCCGACCCGCTTTGCCTTTGTGGTCGCGCTCTGGAACCGCTACCAAGACTGGCAGGAAGACCGCGCGAAAAGGAAGATGCAGAAGGAACTGGAAAAGCGGCGCGCGGCGCGCCCGACAATCACAGCGCAACTTGTTCCCGCGCGTTCTGCTCCACCTCCGGCACCGGTTCGTGCGTCTGAACCAGTTCGTGCGACCGGCATTGACCGCATGACAGCAGCCATTCGAACGGAGGAACACGATCTGGAACCGGCTCCCACGCGCACCGTCCCGGAGGCCATCATTCCAGATGTTGAAGTTACGGAGCGTGCTGACACCGGCGCCAAGCCGAAGACGACCATGCCGCGCATCGCGGCCGGCGGCTTCAAGTTGCCGCCCAGCAGCCTGCTGCACCGTCCCGATGAACAACAGGCAATTGATGCCGACGAATTGAAGTTGCTGGCCCAGGTGCTCACCGAGAAATACGCCGAGTTCGATGTCCACGGACAGGTGACGCAGATCAATCCCGGGCCGGTGGTCACGACTTTCGAATACAAGCCCGAGGCCGGCATCAAGTACAGCCGCATCACCAATCTCACCGATGACCTGTGCCTGGCGCTCAAAGCCGAGAGCATCCTGATCGAGCGCATGGCGGGCAAATCCACGGTCGGGATTCAGGTGCCGAACCGCGAGCGCGAGATTATCTGGCTGCGCGAGAACATTGAGTCTTCAGAGTTCATCGGCACCAAGTCGAAGCTCACACTGGCCCTGGGCAAAGATATCAACGGACGCATCGTCACTGCCGACCTCGCCGGCATGCCACACCTGCTGATCGCAGGTTCGACCGGCGCGGGCAAGAGCGTGGCCATCAATGCCATGATCATGTCCATCCTGTACAAGGCCACGCCCGACCAGGTGCGCCTGATCCTGGTGGATCCCAAGCGGCTGGA
>DATGYF010000702.1:0-6662 GCA_035298145.1 Terriglobales bacterium
CGCCCACCCACCGTGCCAGCTTCTGCCGCCGACGGCCTTAGTGGTATGCTTACTCCGATATGGGCATACCGAGCCTGCTGCGCAAGATCTTCATGTGGGACCTGCTTAAAGGATTGAAGGTCACGTTCCTTTATCAGGATCCCAAGGAGATTTACACCGAGCAGTATCCGCTGCAACGGCCGCAGGTGGCGGAACGCTACCGCGGAGCGCCGCGGTTGAATGTGAATCCGGATACCGACGAGACCATGTGCATTGCCTGCGACTTGTGCGCGCTGGCGTGTCCGGAAAATCTGATTGTGGTTTCGAGCGAACGCAACGAGAAAACCCGCCGCAAGGAACTCACCAACTTCACCTACGATCTAAGCCGCTGCATGTTCTGCGGCCTTTGCGAGGACGCCTGTCCCACCGACGCGCTGGAGCTGACCCAGGATTTCGAGCTGGCCAGCTACACTCGCGAAGGAGCCATCTGGAACCGCGAGATGCTGGAGAAGGGGCCGCAGCCGACGCAGTATAAAAGATAGTCGTCAGTCTTCAGTCGTCCGAAAATCAGCTCTCAGCTATCAGCTGTCGGCTTTCAGAAACAACCTCCGTGCGGCGTAGTCCGCAGTTTTTGACTTGCTGAAGACTGACGACCGACGACTGACGACTGACGACTAGCAAGGTTGCTGCTGCGTCATGCAGTGCATCGCCCCGAATCCCCAGATCAAGTCTCCTGAATATATTCCGACGACCTCCCGGTCAGGAAACAGATCGGCCAGAATGTCGAGGGCGACGCGGTCATTGGGATCGTTGAAGACCGGGACCAGCACGATCCCGTTGGCGATGTAGAAATTGGCGTAGCTGGCGGGGAGGCGGCGCTCCTCGAAAAACACGGGGCCGGGCATGGGGAGTTCGACGATGGCGATGGGCTGTCCATCCTGGTCGGTGGCGGTACGCAGGCGCCGGATATTTTCTCGCAGCGGCTCGTAGTTGGGATCGGCAGGGTCGTTTTCGATGCCGGTGACGACCGTATCTGGCGAGACAAAGCGGGTGATGTCGTCCACGTGGCCGTGCGTGTCGTCACCGGCGATGCCGGAGTTCAGCCAGATCACGTTGGTTATCCCCAGAAAATCTGAGAACAACTGTTCGTAGTCGTTGCGGGACATCTTCGGGTTGCGTTGCTGGGTTTTGCTAAGCAGGCATTCTTCAGTCGTGAGCAGGGTGCCGCGCCCGTTGACGTCGATGGAGCCGCCTTCGAGGACGATGCGTGATTTTCCGTGCATGGGGCGGATTTCCTCGGCGTCGGCTGCTTTGGCCATGCGGCTGCCGATCTTTTCGTCGTGCTGGTAGTTGGGATATTTGGCCCAGGCATTGAAGCGCCATGTGATGGCGGTGAGGCTCGCGCCGAGTCCGGACGGCGCGGGCGAGTCGTCCGCGTCCACAAGGGTATCGACAACGAAGGTGCAGCCGGAGTCGCGGGTCCAGACGCGGTTCGTCGGCCAGCGGTGAAAATGAACATTCTTGTTTAGAGCGTTTGCCTTGCTCAGGACCTTGCGGGCTTGCTTTTCCGAGGCTGTGCTGTTGACGATCAGGTCGATGCGCTCGTGCCGGCTCAGGTGGCGGATGATTTCAGCGTACACCCACGGGATGGGCTCGAATTTTCCAGGCCAGTCGCCACGGTAGTGCGGCCAGGCCAGCCAGGTCGAGGCGTGGGGCTCCCATTCGGCGGGCATGCGATAGCGAAGTCTCGGCGGAGAAGGCTTCATCTGGCAGGTATTGTTGGCATGGCTAGAACAGCACAAAAGCAAAGGCTTGGCGAGCTTTGCTCGCCCTGGACGGGTCGGAGACCCGTCCCCACACGTTCTTACCCATCAATCGCTTAACCTGTTCGTAATCGCGCCGTAGCTGTCGATGCGGCGGTCGCGCAGGAAGGGCCAGTTGCGGCGGACATCCTCTACCACACGGAAGTCAACTTCGCCGATCAGGACTTCTTCTTTGTCATGCGACGCCTCGGCGATGACGCGGCCGAACGGATCGCAGAGAAATGATGCGCCCCAGAATTCCAGGCCATCGCCAGCGACGGCATTGCCGCGGATGTCCCCGGTTTCATGTCCCACGCGATTTACAACTGCCACGTAAACGCCATTGGCGATAGCATGGGCGCGCTGGATCGTTCGCCAGGCATCGTGCTGCGCCTGTCCGAACTCCGCTTTCTCCGAGGGATGCCATCCGATGGCGGTGGGATAGAAGAGTATCTGCGCGCCCTGTAGCGCGGTCAGGCGGGCGCCTTCGGGATACCACTGGTCCCAGCACACCAGCGTGCCCACGCGGCCCACGGCGGTGTCGAAAGCGCGATAGCCCAGGTCGCCGGGAGTGAAGTAATACTTTTCGTAGTACAGGGGATCGTCGGGGATGTGCATCTTGCGATAAAGCCCGCGCAGCGAGCCGTCCGCGTCAAAAATGACGGCCGTATTGTGGTAAACCCCGGGAGCGCGCTTCTCGAATAGTGACGCGATAAGCACAATCCTGAGTTGTTTCGCCAGGGTTGCCAGCCGGTTCGTGACCGGACTGGGAATGGGCTCGGCCAGGTCGAAGAGATTCGCGTCCTGACGCTGGCAGAAATACTGGGTCTGGAAAAGTTCGGGCAGGCAGACGATGTGGGCGCCGCGCGCCGAGGCTTGGTGGATTTTGTCGATGGCACGTTGCAAATTCTTGTCGGGGTCGGGCGTGGTGGACATTTGTATCAATCCGACATTGAACTTCTGCTGCGCCAAAGCTAAGTCCTCCGGAAAGACAAATAGAATATCAGTTCCCAGTTTGCAGTTCCCGGATTTCAGTTTCTGTTTGTCAGTGGCAATCGTTTGTGCGCTTCTAGTAGAGTAGTGCAGCACAACTTGGGGGTGTAATTTTGAAACCAGGCAACCATGACGGCGCGGGTATGGAGCGCCACCTACACGATCCGATTGAAGACCATCTAGTTCCACTGGAGCCCCTCGACCTCAGCCAGGTGCGCTCGATTGACGACCTGGTGCGGGCGATGTCCAAGACCGCGTTCACCGGCCGGCAACTGGGTGAAGCCGCCGACGTGCTGGAAGCCATGGCCCGCGACAGGGACTGTTTTGTAGTGATGACCCTGGCGGGGGCGATGACTGTGGCCAAGCAGGGGCTGGTGATCACGGAATTGATCGATCGCGGCATCGTGAATGCCATCGTCTCAACCGGCGCTCTGATGGCGCACGGACTGGTGGAAGCCACCGGACGTGCCCACTTCCGCTACAACCCCGAAGTCTCTGATGAGCGGCTCTACGAGCAGGGCTACAACCGGGTTTACGACACGCTCGAGCCCGAACAGAATCTGGACGACGTGGAAAAGGTGATGTTTGAAGTGCTGGAGCAATGGGATCCCAGCGAAATGCTTTGTTCGTACAAACTCAATCACGCCATTGGCCAGTACCTGGGAGAACACGCCAAGGGGCAGCGGGGGATCCTGAAGTCAGCTTTCGAGAAGGGCGTGCCGGTTTTCGTGCCCGCCTTTACCGACTCGGAATTGGGTCTGGATGTCGCCCTCTCCAATCGCATGCGGGAAGCCGCGGGCCGGCACAAACTGCGCTTCGATCCCTTCGAGGACCTGGAACACTTCGCTTCCACTCTGCTACGGCAGAAGCGGCTGGGCATCTTTACTATCGGCGGGGGCGTACCTCGCAACTGGTCGCAGCAGTTCGGGCCGTTCATTGAACTAAGGCACCGGCGCATGGGGGAGAACGTTCCCCTGAAGCGCTACCACTATGGGTTGCGAATTTGTCCCGAGCCGGTTTATTGGGGCGGCTTGTCCGGGAGCCCGTACAGCGAGGCTATTTCGTGGGGGAAGTTTGTGCCGCCGGCCGAAGGCGGAAAATTTGGCGAAGTGTTTGTGGATGCCACCGTGGGTCTGCCTTTGATTGTGGCCGCCGTGCTGGAACGGCTAGGAAAGAATGGTCAGAACCACAAGGCCAAGAAGGAGAAGATACTGGCGCGGAAGTAAAAAGCGCGCGGGCGGGACGCCCCCGCGACAGCCGGCGAGACGCCGGCGCTACGAAAGGCAAAGGCCCATTCGCATTGGCGATGGGCCTTTTTTAGTTCTAGTCGAAGATCAGGACGGCGGAGGCGATGACCGTGGTCCACAGTCCGCGCTTGTCGCCGACCGCGGACTGGGTGACGTTGGCGGTGCGGACGATCTTGTTGGAGATGCGATAAATCTCTTTCTTCTCGTCCCAGGAACGGTCAGGGTCGAACTCCACGTTCAGAGTAGTGGCCAGCATCTCAGCGGCCAGCTCTTCGGCGTAGTCGCCGGCCGCATCTTCGGTTTCGCCGAAGGAGTGGTGCTCGCTGAGGTAGCCGTAGGTATTGCGGTCGGCGGGAATGGCCACGCCGATGCTCGAAGCCAGCAGGCGGTGCGGTTCGTGAGTGGAGTTCTCGGCCACCACCGCGAAGACGACTTCGCCCGGGCTCAGGTACTTCAGTCCCGTGGAGCGCGGCACGAGCTTGCATTGTGGCGGAAAAATCGAGGAGACTCGAACCAGATTCTGGGCGGCTATGCCGGCGTCGCGTAACGCCAGCTCAAACGAGGTTAGACGTTCGCGATGTTTCCCGACCCCCTTGGTAAAGAAAATCTTTTTGGGGACCATGTCTTTAGACAATTCGAGTTTCCTCCGCTGGCACTTTGGGTAAATTCGCTAAAACATAACATAGCGAGTTGCGGCGACATATGAAAATTCAGGGAATTTGAAAAAAAAAGCCCCGGTGTGTCGAAGTGGATACTTTCGGCGGCACGGGCGGTCCTACTTGGCTGCGGCCACGGAGAACACGGCGATGGTATCGCCATTGGCCTCGCCGGTGACTTTGGCTTGCTTGTCGGCCAGTTTGTCGAGCTGATCGAGGGCGGTTTTGTCACTGGTGTCCAGCGTGTACACCTTGTCTCCTACGACCAGCGCGTACTTTGAACCCTTGCGGATACAGGCCCGGGTGCATTCAGCGGCATCTCCGGCCATCATGTGATTGGCGCCGCACATGGCATCGCTCACCCGGCCGGTGAAGGCCTGGGGCTTATTGGCTGCCAGGGCGGTTGACAGAGACAGGGTTGAGCCCAGGAAGGCAGTTGCGAGGGCGATGGCGAATCTCAAGCAAACGGATCTCATTCGAACATTTCTCCTTGAGGGCTTTCTGTTAGATGCCATGATGGCCAACTCACTTTCTTCTCGTATCCAAAATAATACCGAAAACGCGGACGGCGGTGCTTGCCGCTTTGCAGGCGTCACAGGCCCTACCTTCGGGGATCGAAGTGCAGCGAAACGTCCACCGTCTTGTCCTGGTCTTCAGGAGTCTCGTGGACCGTGATTTTCCACTGGTCGGCGGGGTACTGGCCGCTGATGGAGTCCAGGAACTGGCGGGGGTAATCCGAATTATAGGTCTCGCCCGCCAGCAGCCTCCATGCCGTCAGCATGCGGTCGGTGGCTTTGCTGTCCAGGCCACGAACCTCGAGGTCTCCCATCTTGTAGATGCTGCCCTCCTGAAACTGCAAAGCGTAACGGACTGTAGAGTCGAGGTCGTTCATTTCAGGCATCACGCGGATTTTAACGCCCATGTAGCCGCGCGTCCCGTAGAGCTTTTTCAGGGCTTCCACGTCCTGATCGACCTGCACGGCGTTTGCCGGTTGACCGGGCTGCAGGTGGAGAAGCTCACGCAGCTTTTCCACCGGAAACACATCCTTGTTGCCGGAAAGCTGGACCCCGCTGACTTTGTACAGGCTGCCGGGGGTAATGGGAAAGGTAACGTCAACCAGCGTTTCCTCGGTCGTCTCTTCAACCACCTTGGGCTGGGGCGCGGCGACCGCCGCCTTGAGGTAACCACGTGCCAGGAACACGGGAAGGAAAATCTTCTCCGCCTGGAGCATGAGCCGGCTGCGCGTGTAATTCTCACCGGCGAGTTTCCGGGCGGCGGCCTCGAGCTCCGGCAGCTCAGACCGGCTGGCGCCGCTGAAATCGATCCTGCGCACGATGATGGGCTGCCCGGTAAGGCTGAACTCGAAGGCTTCCATGGGGCCATCCTCGGGGCCGGCGCGCAGATAATCGACCCGCCCCCGCAACTTGAGCTCGATGGCGAGCACCTGCAACGCTTCGGAAACCTCGTCGGCGAGGTCGCCGGTAACCGGCAGCTGGCCCTGAAAAAGAGGTACGCGGGTGCGCAGTTTCTCGAACAATTCCTGATCGGAAAGCCAGACAAAATTTTCAAAGCGGACGGGTACAAAAGGATTGCTGTCCGTGACCTGCAAAGCCAGTTTCATGCCTTGGGGACCGAACTGGAAAGTGTAGGCGACGTCGCTGAAAGCGCCGGTTTCTCCCAGGTGGCGGGTCACGCTCTTGAAATCTTCTTCGCTGACGTTCTGGCCAGGTCGCAGGCCGGTCGCAGCAATGACCTGCTCCGGCGTGTAGCGAGTCGAGCCCGTGACGTTAATGGAGATGAGCTTTGAGGATGAAGCGGGCTGGGAAGGCTTGCGGGCCTGGGCCGAGAGCAGGGAAGCGCAGGCCAGCACAAGGACTGGAAGGGTCCGGTTCACCACCGCGATTCTAACCCAAGTTCCACCTCGAACACGTAGGGGCGGGTGTCCTCACCCTCCCGGCGGAGCGTAGCTCCAGCGGACGTCAGGC
>DATGYF010000703.1:0-2774 GCA_035298145.1 Terriglobales bacterium
CAAGACTTCACGGTAGGTGGTCAGGATGAGATGGTTTTCGACTCGCCCGCAGATTTCCGGGTCGCGGCCATGCGCCGTGATGGAAAATTCAGCCGCGGCCTGGGCGCGGACTTTCAGAAACATCGCGAAGGCCAGCGCAGCGGCGTCGAACGCGGGCCCCAGGTTGGCGGAAGTGGCGGGCAGCGCCAGTTCGATGGCATTAGGAGCACGATTTTTTTGGGCGCCTTTCATTCGATGGGACTCTTGCGCGGACCTGAACTCTCAATCCGTGGAAGGGCACGGGTTCCAGCCGTGCCAAATCGAGGCGTCAGGCGACCGGCTTTAGCCGCTGTGGCATCTCGAGGGACGAAAGATGTGGGTCGGCGAAATTGTGCACAGCGGCTGAAGCCGTCTCCTTTTGCCACTCTTTTTCGCACGGCTGAAGCCGTGCGCTTCCACCCCGGTTCCTCAGGACAACGGCCTTCTCGGATCGCTCTGCTCCGCGTACTCCAATACTTTCACCACCGCATTCGCGCTGGCGTCGAGCACCATGGGAGCGCGTTGTCGCGGGGACAGTACCGCTGCCGCTTCCTCCTCATGCTCGGTTCCCGCAAACAAGTCCCCGCGATGGAACTTTAACGTGAAGTCGGGGTCCTTGAGCAGGTTGCCGGTCAGAATCAGCACCACGGATTCGTTTTTCTTTACGAAGCCCTGCTGCACCAGCTTCTTCAATCCAGCAAGCGTGACTGCGGACGCCGGCTCGCATCCGATTCCGTCCGCCCCAATCTCTGCCTTGGCCAATGCGATTTCCACTTCACTCACTTGTTCGACCGTGCCGCCCGTGGCCTCAAGCACGCGCACCGCCTTTTTCCACGAAGCCGGGCTTCCAATTTTTATGGCAGTGGCCATGGTTTCCGCGTGCACCGGGATGAGTTTCTTGCCGCCAGTCTCGCGCATGGTTCGCACCAGGGCGTTCGCGCCTTCGGCCTGAATCACGGAAAGTTTCGGCAGGCGCGCGATGAGACCGAGTTCCTTCATCTCGAGCAATGCCTTGCCGATCGCCGAAGAATTTCCCAGGTTCCCCCCGGGCACGATGATGTGGTCTGGCGGTTGCCAATCCAGTCGTTCCAGCAATTCGACCGCGGCCGTTTTTTGTCCTTCCAGACGGTAGGGGTTCACAGAGTTCAAAAGATAAACCGGCATGCGCTCCACCACTTCATCGAGCACACGCATGCAGCCGTCGAAGTCGGTTTTTAGCTGGCAGGTGACAGCGCCGTAGTCGAGCGCCTGCGAAAGTTTTCCCCAGGTGATCTGGCCTTGCGGAATCAGCACCAGGCTGCGCATGCCTGCGCGCGCGGCATACGCGGCCATGGACGCAGAGGTATTGCCGGTGGAGGCGCACGCCACCCAACGGAAGCCTCCCTGCCGGGCGAACGACGCGGCTGCCGTCATGCCGGTATCTTTGAAAGATCCAGTCGGATTCATGCCCTGATGTTTGGCGAAGAGGCGCTCCACTCCCGCGGCGCGCCCGCAGGAAGGCAAGTGGTAAAGCGGCGTGTTTCCTTCCCGCAGAGTGATGACCTGGTTCCAGTCGTTCAGTGCAGGAAGAATTTCGCGGAAGCGCCAGACGCCACTTTCATTCAAAGGGTTTGGAGAAGTACGGCGCTGCAACCAGAGCTGCTTGAGTGCTGCCGCGTCGAGACCCCCCGCCCTCATCCCGGCAGTCGTGTTCCAGCCGGGAAAAACCACTTCCAGCAGATCCCCACACTGCGCGCAGCGGACACTCTTGGCCCCGCTTTCGCCCACGGCGGCGCACGCAATGCAACGCAATTGCGAGACGCCCGGTTCCAGTTTTGAGGCCGACGCGGCGTGGTCAGTCATTCAGGTATTAGCATACGGGATGGACCGGTTATTTGCCGCCACGCAGGTATTGATCAGTCTTGTTAATCCAGTCGGCGCGCGGCGGATTGAAGACATCGAGATCGACGGTGTCCAGCAGGGCCTCAGCCTTGTGCGGCATGTGCGGAGGGATGGTCAGGACCTCGCCCGCGTTCACCACGATCTCCTTGCCATCCACCCAGAACTTGAGCGCGCCTTCCAGAATGTAGGTGAATTGCTCGTTGTAATGACTGTGCAGAGGGATGATGCAACCCTTCTTCATCAGGACCCGGGCCACCATGATATCGTGACCGACCACAAACTGCCGCTGCAGCAGCGGGTTCAGGTCTTCCAGATCGACGGTCTGCCAGGGAACATGCCGCAATTCCATTTTGCGGACCTGGCCCTTCGTTGCCGTTTTGCGGCCGGCGCCTTCTTGTCCAGCGCTCTTACGCTTTGCGATTCTTGACTTCAGGCTCCGCCGCTTCGCTGCGGGCTTCGCCTTTGCCTTCGCCATTTCAGTGCACCTTTCCCTGGTAAATTCCAACTGCGTTATCGTGCAGGTAACCATGCGCCAACTGCAGAGCTTGCGCCTCGGTAACTTCACCTTCAGAAATCATCTCGGCCAACGCCGCTGCCAAAGCGCTGCGCGCCGACTGCACTCCCAGCCAGTAGCTTTCTTCCGCGCCGAGAGTCTGGTTGTACGGGAATGAGTCCGTGCCGAAGGTAATCTTATCGGGAAAAGTCTCCAGAAACTCCTTCAGCACGTGCTTGAACTCTGAAGGATACATATCGAGTTCCATCAGTGACGTATCCAGAAACACGTTCTGCATGGCCGCCAGCCAGATTGCCTGGTGCTCATAAGGATAGCCGCCGTGAATCATCACGAACACGGTGCCCGAATAGCGCGGGTCGCG
>DATGYF010000704.1:0-2406 GCA_035298145.1 Terriglobales bacterium
AGAGTCGGTGGAGCGCCGAAAGCACTTCTCCAGGCCGGGCAGAGCTTCTGTGTAGCGGCCGAGCTCAGACAATGACATGGCCAGCATGGCGTCGGTTTTCGGCAGGGCCGGTTTGAGCTTCAAGGCCTGGCGCAGAGCGGAAACGGCGAGCTCGAATTTCCTCTCCTGGAAGTAGATGACTCCCAGGTTCGCGTGCACCTCCGCCACACTGGGCTCCAGATCCCTGAGCTTTTCGAAGGCAGCCTCGGCTCCTGCGTAGTTACCCTGTACGAGGGCCTGCTGACCTTCCGCGGAGTACTTTTCGATTGCGTCCGCGGATTGCGCAGTTGCGGAATAGACACAGGAACACACGAGCACCAACCCGGCGAGCCAGCGGATTTCGAAAAAGCGAAGCATCACAGGCGAGTGTACCTCAACAAAAAATCCGCCAGGCCGCAGCTGGCCTGGCGGATATCAAATACAGATTACCGAGGTCAGAAGATGAGCTTGCCTCCGAGCTGGATGATGCGCCCCGGGCGGGCGGCGAGGACTCTGCCATAAGCAGCATCGTTGGGGTTATTGTCGATGGGCGCGCCGATTGACGTCGCAGTGTTCGGATCGTAGCCATATTGCGCGTGGTTGAAAACGTTGAAGGCTTCAGCCCGGAACTGGAAGGCAACGCGCTCGGTGAAATTGAAGTCCTTTCCGATACCCATGTCCCAGTTGTTGATTCCCGGCCCGCGCAGGATGTCGCGGCCGCTGTTGCCGAACTGGCCTGCGAGCGGCTGCGTGAAGCATGCTGTGTTGAAGTATTCATTGATGCTCTTGTGGAATCCGCTGTTGGGATTGCAGCCGGGAACCAGGTTGGCGCGCTGGGTAAAGGTTGTAAGTAACCCGAAATTGTCATTGGCGAGTATGGAGTAAGGGAATCCCTTTTGGAAGGTGGTGATGGCAGTGATCTGCCATCCGCCAATCGCCAGGTCGGCCGCCCGGTTCATATTGCCTCCGAAGCGCTTGCCCCGGCCCAGAGGCAACTGGTACACGACACTGGTCACGAAGCGATGGTTGACATCGAAATCGGACCGACCGTAATCGAGGGCTTGATTGTGCTCGTTCATGTGACCCGCGAATGCGTTGGTAGAACCCACACCGGCGGCCGCGGATTTGTCGTCCAGGCTCTTCGCCCAAGTATAAACTGCAACCAGTGCGATGGAACTGGAACGCCGCTCCAGCTTCACATTGCCGGCGTTGTAACTGGAATACCCGTTCCATTGGCTGCCAAGAAAGCCCAGAGAAGACGTGATATTGGGGAATGGCCTCCGGGCCGCCTTTGGGCAGTCTCCGACCGTGGGGTCGCCACCCGTGCTTGGGTCGCAGAGCGCAGGATTCGCCGGCGGCAGACCTTGGCCATAGTTGGTGCGATTCAGCAGGTGGGTGCCCTTATTGCCTACGTAGTTGACTTCCAGGGTAGTGTTTTTTGCCAGTTCACGCTGGACTGAAAGAGACCACTGCTGGACATACGGGTTACGGGGGAACTCCGAAATGATTACAGCAAAGAACTGGCTACCGTCCAGCGCCGGAGTCACCTGGTGGAGTGGGACCGCAGGAAACATGTTATCGGTCAACTTCGGCAATGTGGGATCTACGTTCGGATTGGGGGAAGCGCGCACGACAAACGGATAGATGTCGCCAGAATCGTCAATTTCGCGAGTCTCGGCGGAATCAAAGAAGAGGCCGTATCCGCCTCGAACCACGGTCTTGTCGGTCAGCCGATAGGCGAAGCCAATCCGGGGAGCGAATGGCTTTTTCGACGCTGCGGCGGGATTGTTGCGCCCGCAGTATCGGTAGAAACCGTTTCCGTCGGGCGCAATTGGGCCGCCGAGTCCCGTAACACTTGCGGTGCCGAGATTTTTATCGGCGTAACACAGGCCGCCCAGCGGGTTGGCACGATCAAACCAGAACATCTTGTTGTCTTGCTCGAAGGGCACGCTGCGGTAGTCCCAACGCAGTCCCAGGTTCAGGGTGAGGCGGTTGGTCATTTTCCAATCGTCCTGAACATACGGGGCAAAATACTGGAAGTGATACTGGTTCAGGTTGCCTGCCACTCCCGCAGGACTAAATGGCCCCGGCTGGAATGTAGAGGCATTGTTGTAATAGCCGAGCAGGAAGTCGGCCACGGAATTGCCGGTGCCGCAGTCACCCGTTGCGTTCGGGCAGCCGCCACTATTCGAAGTAATCGTATCGTTGTTAAAGCCGAATTGACCGAGGAAGTCATTCGAAAGGTCACGCTTCTGCACCCAGCGGCGATAGTCGAAGCCCACCGCAATGGTGTGCCTGCCATGAGTCATCGAAAGCGAATCTGAAAATTCCCAGGTCGGTATGTCACTCGTGGTGACGTCGTTGCCCTGGCTGCCGAAGGCCGTGCTG
>DATGYF010000705.1:0-4499 GCA_035298145.1 Terriglobales bacterium
ATCACCGGAATACGATCGCGGAAGGAGGGCACGGCGAGGATGGTGCATCCCGCCTCCAGGCAGTTCTGCCAGCCGCCGATGCCGTGCAGCAGCCTGCCATCGGAGTGCGTCACTACGTTGCCGTTGAAGTTCACATCCACCTCGGTCGCGCCCAGCACTACCGCATCGACCATCGACGCGAACGAACCTTTGCCGTGATAGTTGTAGGACGTAAACGGAGAAGTCGGCACATGCCGGGGATCGCCGGCAATGGATTTCACCGCATCGAGATCGAAAGTCTGGCCGTCGAGTATGTAGTCGGTCAACCCTTCTTGTAACAGCTCCACCAGGTAGCGCGTGGATCCGCCACGAACGAAGCGTGCTTTCACGCCATCTTCCTTCATCATGCGGCGCAGGTAGTCCACAAACGCCAGCGCGATGCCGCCCGCCCCCGCCTGGAAGGAAAATCCGTTGCGCATGATTTCGGCATCGCGCAGGAATCGGGCCACATACTCCGCCACCCGCAACCGGTCAGGCGAACGCGTGATCTGGGTGGTGCCGGAAACAATCCTGGCCGGATCGCCGATGGAATCGACCTCTACAACGTAATCGACATTGTTGCCCTGAATCTGCCAGGGAATGCAGGGGAACGGAACCAAATTGTCGGTGACCACGATCACGTTGTCGGCGTAGGTCGAATCGGCCAGCGCGAAGCCCAGCGATCCGCACGCCGACTTGCCATGGGAGCCGTCGGCGTTGCCGAAGGCGTCGGCGGTAGGCGCTGCGATCACGGCGATGTCGATGTGAACTTCGCCATCCTGAATGGCCTGCCAGCGGCCGCCGTGCGAGCGCAAAACGCCCAGGCCGCGCATCTTGCCTTGGGTGCAATAGTCGCCCAGAGGCCCGTTCATCGAACCTTCGATGTGATGGATCACACCGGACTGCATCAAATCGATAGCGGATTTCTGCGAAGGAAACGAAGCGCTGGGAAACCAGAGCAGGTCTTTGACGCCGATTTTTGCGGCCGCCTCCAGCATCATGAGTGCGACCTGGTCTCCGTCGCGCAGATGATGATGGTTCGAGATGACCATGCCATCGCGAAGTCCGCACTTGCGCAGTGCAGTCTCGAGGTCAGGAACGCGCTTGTCGCCGTTGTCGGGATAATCCTTGCTCGAACGCACCGGAGGGGCCGCCTTGCGTCCGCGCGGCTGATACTTGGCCACACCCAAGTAAGGAATCTGGGGCCTGCCATTGACCATGGCCGGAACCATGCGTCCCGCGGCGTTCTGCACCAGTTCGGCTTTATCCGTCATTCCGCTCCCGTAAGTCGTGTGTGGGACCGGGTCTCCGACCCGGTCAGGCCAAGCGGAGCTCGGCAATGCTCGTCGAGCTACGCTCGACCTGGGCGGGTCATAGACCCGCCCCCACACGATCTCCTCAATCTTTCCCCATGCGCTTGGCCAGTTCCACCAGTTTCTGCGCCCGCTGTACGACCGGCGGATCAATCATCTTCGATCCCAGGCTGACCACGCCCAGTCCGCGCTGCTGTGCCTCGTCGAAGGCCGCGACAATCTTAGACGCGTTCTCCACTTCGGCAGCCGAAGGCGCGAAGGCCTCATGAATTACTGGAATCTGTCCGGGATGAATGCAGCCCATGCCTTCGAACCCGAGCGCGCGAGAATTCTCCGCCCAGCGCCGCAATCCGTCCATATCGCCCACATCGCCAAAAACCGAATCGATGGCCTGGACTCCCAGCGCCTTCGCCGCATTCACCAATCGCGAGCGCGCGTACAGCGACTCGCGGCCTTCCGGTGTCTTGGCGACCCCCAGGTCTGCGGTGTAGTCTTCGAGCCCGATGGTGAGTGCCACCACATTCTTGCTGGCTTGTGCGATGGCCGACGCGTTTTCAATCCCGAGAGCAGACTCCAGAATCGGCATCAACCAGATGGGACGCGTGATGCCGTAACGCCCCTTGAGCTCCCCAATCATGCGGTCAGTTTCCGCGATCTGCTCAGGAACTTCCGCCTTCGGCAGCAGCACCAGGTCGGGCGATTCAGGGACAATTTCCGCCAGGTCTTCCAGTCCCATGGGCAGCTGATTGATGCGCACCATGCGTTCGCATTTGCCGAAATCCACGGCCCGCAACGTGTTGCGGACCAGAATTCGCGCGGCATCCTTTTCCGCGTGATGGACGGAATCTTCCAGATCGAGGATGATGGCGTCCGGCCCATGCAGGGCCGCGTTGATGAAATACTTGGGCTCGGAACCGGGGAGATATAAACGCGAACGGCGCAAGCGATCGCGCGGAGACGGATCCGGCAGCCCAACTTTTTCCGGCGAAGCCTTGCGGCCCAGGCCCAGCCCGGCCCGGCGCGCCGCAGTCTCAATCCGCGCGGAAATTACGAACGGCAGCGCGCCCTCGTCGCAGATTTCGGCCCGCGCATGCTTGATGCCAAGCACGTCGAATACCTGGCGGGCCTGCGCCAGAATAGCCTCGCCGTAGTAGGGCGCAACCCGGGACTGCATTGTGATCTCGAGGCCGCCGCCGTCGCGCGCCTCGATGGCCACGTGCACATCGGAGCGCACGCCCTTGCCGCAATGCCCGGCTTCCCCGGTCCCCGCCGATTTGTCAGCCGAATCCGTCATTTTGATCGCAATTCCTGCCGCTGAGAGCTAGCCGTAGCGCCGGCGTCCCGCCGGCTGTCGCGAGGGCATCCTGCCCTCGCCATCCCTATTTCAGCTTCGCCAGAATTGCATCGCCCATCTGCACCGTGCTGGCCGCACCCTGCCCAATCGCTTTCGCGCCACCAGGAATCCGCATCATGTCGTAGGTCCGCACTTTGCCTTCCTGCACGACCTCGGCAATGGTTTTGCGGATTCGGTCCGCTTTCGCGCCCTCCCCAATGTGATCAAGCATCATGGCCGCGGAAAGAATCATCGCAATCGGATTCACAATGGGAGGATTCAGTTCCGCGTACTTAGGCGCCGACCCGTGCGTGGGTTCGAAGACCGCGACCTCGTCCCCAATGTTGCCGGACGCAGCAAAGCCCAGTCCGCCCACCAGCCCGGCGAACGCGTCGGACAAGATATCGCCAAACAAATTCGAGGCGACGATCACGTTGTACTCCTCCGGATTCTTGTTCAGCCACATCAACTGCGCATCAATGTTGGTGGACCACAACGCGATTCCAGGATAAGCCTTGGCCACTTCCTTGGCCGTCTCTTCCATCATCCCCGAAGTCTCGCGCACCACGTTCGGCTTCTCGCAAATGGTCACGCCCTTGAAGCCGCGCTTCTTCGCATATTCAAACGCGGCGGTGACAATGCGCCGCGCCGCCGCCCGCGTAATGATGCGCACACTGACGGCAAGATCCGGGCCGGGCACGCTGTTGAACGCCTTGAACCGCGGATGCGTATTCAGCGCGGCGCGCACATTTTCCGGAGGGTTCGTCCACTCCACGCCTACGTACATGCCCTCGGTTCCCTGGCGAAAAACCGTGGTGTCAACCTTGGGTTCGTCGAAGCCGCCATCTGTGCGCTTGCGAATGTAGTTCAGCGGATTGCCAATGAACCCGATGCAGGGGCGCATGCAAATATCCAGATTGAATTTCTGCCGCATGGTGACGATGGGGCTGTAATAAACCAGTCCCTTGCCGCGCAGTTCGGGCTTCAATTCGGCCTGCGCTTCCTTGTTGGGCTTCGAAGTAATGGCTCCGAACAGTCCGAGCTTGTATTTCTTGAGCAGCTCGATCGTCCGGTCCGGCAGCGCGTTGCCTTCGTTGCACCAGATGTCCCAGCCAATGTCGGCATGAATATATTCAGCGTCGAAGCCAACCGCCTTTAGGACCCGCAAAGCCTCAGGCAGGACCTGGTTCCCGATTCCATCGCCCGGCATGGTGACTACGGTATGTTTCGCCATCAGTAAACTCTCTCCTGAGAATATCGTTGTGTGGTCGCGGGCGACTCGCCCGCGAAAGCTCCGCCAACCGAAAGATGATGCTGCGCCCGGCTTGTGTTTTCCGAAAGTCGCGGGCGAGTCGCCCGCGGCCACACGACAGAATCAACCCAATCCCAGCCGCTTCGCCACCAGGTTCTCCACGCCCTGCGCGATCACCAGCGATTGCGGCACGCTGCCCAGGGCAGGAAACGCAAACTTCTCTCCGCGCCAGCCAATCAGTCCCGAGGTAAAATCAATATCAATCTCGTCCCCGGCAATGATCGTTTTTTCTTTGCCGCCGATTTCCCTGGCAAACTGCTCGCGCAATCGCTTCACCAGCTCCGGAACCTCCACGCACAGGAACCCGTTGTTATAAGCGTTGCGCAAATAGGTTTGCGAAAAACTGGCCGCGATCACCAGCGGAATCCCTTTCGCCTTCAGGCAGGTGACTGCCTGCTCGCGGCTCGACCCGGTGCCAAAATTGAAGCCGCTCACCACCACGTCGCCGGCCCGCGTGCGCGCGGCAAATTGCGGATCGTAATTTTCCATCACCACTTTGGCCATGGTTTCCGGCGTGACATCG
>DATGYF010000706.1:0-14425 GCA_035298145.1 Terriglobales bacterium
AGAGTCGCGCAAAGGGAGGCGGCTTCAGCCGCTGTGGACATCTTCGACGAGCGCACGTTCTTCGCCACCTCGAGGCGCCAGGGCGGCTAAAGCCGGTCGCTTGATTCGTTTATTGGCACGGCTGAAGCCGTGCCCTTCCACAATTGAACCGGGAGTGAATCAGCCTGCGACCCGCTTCGCCACCCACTCCCCTGCTTCCCGTGTCCCCAGGCTGCCGCCGACATCCTGCGTGGTCTTCTTTTGACGCACCGCTTCGAGCACCGCAGCTTCGATGTTTTCCGCCTCGCGGATCAGGCCCAGATGCGCCAGCATCATCGCCGACGTAAGAATCGCTCCCAAGGGATTGGCGATGTTCTTGCCTGCGATGGGCGGCGCGGAGCCGTGCACCGGCTCGAACATGGACGTCTTTCCGGGATGAATATTCCCGCTGGCGGCCATGCCCAGTCCGCCCTGCAGCCCGGCGGCCAGGTCGGTGATGATGTCGCCAAACATGTTGTTGGTCACGATCACATCGAACTGCCGCGGATCGCGCACCATCTGGGTGCAGAGCGCGTCCACGTACATGTGCTGCGAAGTGATCTGCGGATACTCGCGGCCCACTTCCTTGAACACCCGCTGCCAAAGTCCACCCGCGTGGGTCATGGCATTCGACTTGTCGCACATGAGTACGCGCTGGCGGGGCGTCCCATCCTGCTTCCTGTGACGCTCGCAATACTCAAAGGCATAGCGGACCACCCGCTCCACGCCCTTGCGGGTGTTGATGTCTTCCTGCACCGCGATTTCGTCCGGAGTGCCCGGCTTGAATACGCCGCCGGCATCGACGTAAACGCCCTCGGTATTTTCGCGCACTACGACGAAATCAATGTCCCTGGATTCGACGCCTTTCAGCGGGCAGAGCGAAGCGTCCAGCAAACGCACCGGGCGCACATTGGCGTACAGGTCCATCTTGAAGCGCATGCCCAGGAGGATTTCCTTGGCATGCATATTTGTAGCTACGCGCGGGTCGCCAAAGGCGCCGACCAGGATGGCGTCGAAATCGCGTTCCAGCATGACGAAGCCGTCCGGGGGGACGGTAACGCCGTCCGCCAGGTACCGATTGGCACTCCAGTCGAAATGGGTCATTTCGACGCCGGTGCCCGCTGCCTGAACGACTTTCACGGCCTCGGCGATGACTTCCGGGCCTATACCGTCTCCAGGAATGATGGCGATACGCTTTTTGGGACTCACGGGATGGAAGGTTATCAACTCGCTCGGCAGCGCGCAAAGCAAGAAACAAAAAAATGGAGGACGGGCGTCCTCGCCCGTCCCACGTCAAATGGGACGGAAACGCCCGCCCAACATCGCAGCGCTATATAATCAAAGCAATAGAAAATGAGCGTGACCACACCACAAAACGCAGTGGACGCAGCCTCCTCGGCCCCGGTTCCGCCAGCCGCCGACTTTGGCGACGTCCGCTCCGAATTCCAGGCGCTGGTTACGGCCGCTGGGGTTTACGAACTCGGCGCCCGCGCCAAGGTCTCACTCACCGGCAGCGACCGGGTGCGCTGGCTGAATGGCATGGTCAGCAACAATATCCGCGATCTCGCGCCCGGGCAGGGCGTGTACGCTTTTCTGCTCAATCCGCAAGGACATATCCTGGGCGATTTGTACGCCTACAATCGGGCGGAGTCGTTGCTGGTCGATACCGACCAGTCGCAGCTCGAGAAAATCCTCGCCGTCTTCGACAAATACATCATCATGGACGACGTCGAGGTAGCGAGCGAGAACCTGGCATCCGTTGGAATCGCGGGACCAAAGTCCCGGGCGGCCTTGCAGGAAGCGGGGTTCGAGGTGCCCAACCTCACGCCTTTGCAATTTGTCGCAGCAACCTGGCAGCAAACTGCCGTGACTCTCGTACGTTGCGATAATCCGCAGGTAGAATCTTTTCAATTGTGGCTGGCGCCCGGTGAACTGGAGAAAGTGTGCCAAGCACTGGTGAGAGCCGGGGCGAGGCCGGTGGGGACGGCCGCGCTTGATCTTTTACGCGTCGCTGCGGGGATTCCGAGCTATGGCACCGACATCCGCGAGCGCGATCTGCCCCAGGAAACGGAGCAGGACCGCGCCTTGAATTTTTCCAAGGGCTGCTACGTTGGCCAGGAGATCGTGGAACGCATCCGCTCGCGCGGCCAGGTGCGCCGCAAATTCATAGGCTTTGAAGTCCACGGGCCTTTGCCCGCTCCGGGAAGCAAGGTCCTGGTGGAAGGAAAAGATGTCGGCGAAATTACCACCGCCGCTTCCCTGCCCGTGTCAGGCGGCGAGCGCCGGGTGGCACTGGGTTACATCCGCCGCGAAGTTGCGACACCTGGCAAGCAAGTGGAGGCTGGCGGGAGCGCCGCGATCGTGGCGAGCCTGCCGTTTGCGGACATATTCAAGTAATTCAAGGAAAGAATCTATGGCCGAAAAAAAGCAGGAAAGCTTTACCGTAACCGACCGGCGACTGTTCACCTCAGACGGCGAGTTGCGCCAGGAAGTCAGTGAAGAGGAGGTCTCCACCTCAAAGCCCGCTTCTCCCGTGGCCGCCGAGGCCAGGCCCAGCGCGACCGAACCTTCGCACCTGGATACATCTTCGCTGGATTCGTCCGCGCCGCCGAATCCAAGCGCGGCGGAGCAAAAAGAACAGGCCGATGCTTACCGTAAATCGGCCAGCGAACTGGACGCGCGAGTCGAACTCAGCGGCCATTCCGCGAAAGAAATGGAGATGACCTTCGAGCGCTTCATGGCCTCTCTGTATATGACCGCCATGCTGCAACTCGGGCTCATGCAGGAAGAGCGAGGACAGCCGCGAATCGATCTCCTGGGTGCGCGCCAGACCGTGGATACACTTGGCCTACTGGCGGAAAAAACCAAGGGCAACCTCACGCCCGCGGAAGAAAACTTTTTGCAGAACTGCCTTTACGAATTGCGCATGGCTTACGTGGAAGTGACCAACGCCCTGGCCCGGCCGCCGCAGGCGACCGGCACAAAACCCGCGAAACGATGAAAGCCACGTTGACGGTGCTGGGCAGCGGCACGTCCATGGGCGTGCCCACCATTGGCTGCGACTGCGCCGTCTGCCGCTCTTCCGACCCGCGTGACCGCCGCACCCGGCCCTCGGTGCTGATTGAGTATGGGGGGCGAAGCGTGCTCATCGACACTACACCGGATTTTCGCGAGCAGGCAATCCGCGAAAATATACGCAGTCTTGACGCGGTGCTTTACACGCACGCGCATGCCGACCATATTCTGGGCATTGACGACCTGCGGCCCCTCAGCTTTCGCCACCGGCCGGGCAAGCTCCCGCTCTATGCCCGTCCCGAAGTGGCCGCGTTCGTCCGCAGCATGTTTCGTTACATTTTTGACGCGGACTACAAATTCGGCGGGCTACCGCAGGTGGAACTCAAACCCCTGGAAGGCCCGCTGGAATTGTTCGGCGCGCGTTTCGAACCAGTCGCCGTGATCCATGGGGAAACTGAGATCTACGGCTTCCGGTTTGGCTCAGCTGCCTACCTAACTGATCATAGTTCCGTGCCCGAGGCCGCGTTTGACAAGCTGCGGGACCTGGACATTCTTTTTCTTGACGCGCTGCGGCACAAGCCTCATCCCACACACTCGACGGTGGAGAATTCGCTCCGCATCGTGGAACGAGTCAAACCCAGGCGCGCATTCTTCACCCATATTTGCCACGACCTGCCGCATGCAGAGACCAACGCGTCGCTTCCGCCGCATGTACGGCTCTCGTATGACGGCATGAAACTGGAGTTTGAGATTTAGGAAGGAAAATCTTAAACCGCAAAGGCCGCAAAGATGTTCCGCAAAGTTCGCAAATGTTGCGTGTGTTCTTGCCCTCGTTGCGGTGAATGGGTTCTGGATCTAGCTGGAAGCCAGAAGCTAGGAGCTAGAAGCTGCTTTTAATGCATGTCTTCCACAAACTCGACGAGGTTCCGGCAAACTTCGGCCCGACTGTGGTCAGTATCGGCAACTTTGACGGCGTGCACCGCGCTCACAGCCACGTGCTTAGGGAAATCGTGGAGCGCGCGCGGCAGCAAGGCGCCAAAGCCATAGCGGTCACATTCGAGCCCCATCCGGTCCGCATCCTGAAACCGGATTCCGGGCTCAAGCTGATCACACCTACTCCCGAAAAGCTTCGCCTGCTCGAGGCCAGCGGCCTGGACGCGGTGCTCCTCCTGCCTTTCGGTCGAGATCTTTCATTGATGACGCCACGGCAGTTCGCGGAAGAAATACTCAGGAAACAGCTGCGCGCCCGCGAAGTGCATGAAGGCTACAACTTTCATTTCGGCCATAAGGCCGCGGGCAATGTCGGTACGCTGGCTGAGTTCGGACGCGAGATGGGCTTCGAGGTCAAAGTTTATCCGGAGATGAAACTGCGCGGCGAACCCGTGTCCAGCAGCCACGTCCGCCGCCTTTTGAGCGATGGCCGGGTCAGCCGCGCCCGGCACCTGCTGGGACATCCCTTCAGTATGCTCTCCACCGCGGGCCGGGGACGAGGATACGGCTCCAAATACACAGTACCCACCATCAACCTGAGCCGCTATGAAGAGTTCGTGCCCAAGGACGGGGTTTATGTCAGCCGCACCCGCGTGGGAAAGGAATGTTTTGACTCGGTCACGAACGTAGGAGGACGCCCCACGTTTGGGACTGAATCATTCGCGGTCGAGACTCACCTGTTGAACTTTCATCCCATCGAATTGGCCCCTGAAACCGAAGTGGAGATCTATTTTTTACAGCGCCTGCGCGACGAGATTAAATTTCCCTCGATCGAAGCCCTGCGCGAACAGATCGCGCGTGACGTCCGCAAAGCCCGCAGATATTTCCATCTCCTGAACTTGTAGTTCACCGTGCCCTCCGTCGTTCGAATCAAGAAAACCACAGAGGACACAGAGCACACAGAGCTCACTCATCCGATATTTTTTGAAACAGACAGGATTGCCTTTCTCGGTGTCCTCAGCGTCCTCCGTGGTTCGAATCAGCAAACCACAGAGGACACAGAGCTCATCATCCGATATTTTTTGAAACAGACAGGATTGCCTTTCTCAGTGTCCTCAGTGTCCTCTGTGGTTCCAATCAGGAAAACCACAGAGGACACAGAAATTCCTAGCGCCAACCCAGGTTTTCGATTGCCAATCGGCTGCGAACCATTAACAATCCGTCCGATGGCAACCAGCCTGGCCTTCCCTTTCACCCAAGCCACCTCCGCGCAACGCCGAACGCTCGTGGCCGCTGCATTGGGCTGGATGCTCGACGCTTTCGACGCCATGCTTTACGCCCTGGTGCTGGCGCACGTGATGCGCGACCTGGGGATGACCAAGGGAACCGCGGGCCTGCTGAACAGCCTGACCCTGCTGGCATCGGGAATCGGCGGCGTCGCATTCGGATTCATTGCCGACCGCCTGGGCCGCAAGCGCGCCCTGATGTTGAGCATCCTTACTTATTCGGTATGTTCCTTCGCCTCCGGCCTCGCAACTTCGGTGGTGATGCTGGCGGTTTTCCGTTTCATCCTCGGGCTGGGAATGGGCGGAGAGTGGAACACCGGCGCCACCCTGGTAGCCGAGACCTGGCCAGCCGAGTTGCGGGCAAGAGCCATCTCCATCGTCCAGAGTTCGTGGGCCATCGGTTACGCTCTGGCCGCGCTGGCGGTGGGCATCGTGCTCCACTACGCCGATTGGCGCATGGCCTTCTTCGTGGGAATTCTGCCCGCGCTCGTGGTCTTGTGGATTCGACGCGGCGTGCCCGAGTCGGAAATGTGGCGGCAACGCGAGCTCGGCCGAGTTGATGACTCCAGGGCGAGCGCGACGCAAATGGGATTCGCCGGCCTGTTCAAACCACCCTACGGAAAACATACTTTGGCGTTGCTGTTCATGAATTTCTTCGGCATGTTCGCCTGGTGGGGATTGTTCACCTGGATCCCGCCTTATCTTTCTTTGCCAGTCGAGCAGGGCGGACGCGGCTTCGGAATCATGGGTACGACCACGCTGCTGGTAGTGCTGAACCTGGTTGGAATGTTCCCCGGATACGCCAGCTTCGGCTGGGTAGCTGACGCCATTGGACGCAGAAAGTCATTTATTTTATACACATTAGTGGCGGCAGTTATAGTTCCGATTTATGCCATGGCGAGGGCACCTTGGGCGCTGATGGTGCTGGGTACCGTGTTGGCCTTTTTCGGTACTGGGTTCTTCTCCGGCTCGGGAATTATCGGCAGCGAGATTTTTCCCACCAGCGTCCGGGCCCGCGCTTTGGGCTTTACCTACAACGGCGCACGCACCATGAGTTCAATCGCACCCTTCGTAATCGGGCGCGTCGGACAGGCGAGGGGTCTGAGTTGGGCCTTCTATCTGTGCGCTGTCTCGTTTCTGCTGGCTTGCCTGGTGGCGACGCAGTTGCCGGAGACGAAAGGGAAACAATTGGAGTAACTGACCTTATCGTAAACCTCTTGTCATCCTGAGAGAGGAGTTTGCTTCGCGCAGCGGAGCAAACCCGCAGTCGAAGGCCCCCTGCCTGACAAATCAACCTCGGCCCGCGTGGGAAACTTCCGCATACTACCGGTGATGGATAAGTTATAGGGATCCTTCGGCTTCGTTGGCCCATTCGCAGGCGAAGCTCAGGATGACAATCCGAGCACTAGTCTTCGCCCGCGGCGCTGCCCAGCACGCGAAGTTTGGCGTCCTTGCCCATCGCATAGCGCGGACGACTGGCTGGCGAGAGAGCTGCAGCCACCAGGGCCACGCCCGGCAAAATTCTCCGGGAACGCTCGGTTGATTTAGCAGCCGACTCCCAGGAATCTCCTCCCGGATCGCCTTTCGCCGGGGCAGGTTCCGGGATAGCCTGGAGGAAAGAACGGATCCAGCGGTGCACGTTGTGGTCTTTCACGATCTGGCGCAGCAACCGCATCCGGCAGCGCTTGTCGTCGGCGCTCATGTGGGCGGCGTCGTACAGGGCCTGGGCCACTTCGGCAAAATCGTTGGGATTGACGATGATGGCTCCGCTGCGCAATTCCGGACCGGCGCCGGCGAATTCACTGACAATCAGCACTCCGCGCTCGTCAATCTGAGCGGCGCAGAATTCTTTGGCCACCAGATTCATTCCGTCCTTGAGCGGAGTCACCAGGCCGATGTCGGCGGCGCGATAGTAGGCCAGAAGTTCATCCCGCCCCAGGTTCCGGTGGATGTAGTGCACCGGCACCCACCCCGGTTCGGTGAACTCACCATTGATCTGGCTGACCAGCAGTTCCACTTCGCGGCGCAGATGTTTGTAATTGGGAATTTCCTCGCGGCTGGGTACTACAACCTGCACCAGCGTGATGTGGCCTCGCATCTCGGGAAAGCGGCGCAGCAACAGGCGGAAGGACTTAAGCCGTTCGGGAATCCCTTTGGTGTAATCCAGCCGGTCCACGCCCAGAACCAGCACCTCATCCGAGACCCGTTTCCTGAGGTTGGCGGCATGCGCTGCGATCTCGGGACGCTTCGCATCGCGCTCAAACGCCTCAAAATCGATGCCGATGGGGAACGTGCCCACCACGGTTTGCCGCCCTTCCTGATTCACCAGCAGATGCGGATGACTGCGCTCGACCGTGACTTCAGGCAGCATGCGTTCGAGACAGCTCACGAAGTTTGAGCGGTCGCGATCGCCCTGGAACCCGATCACATCGAATTCCAGCAGTGACTTTAGGATGGGTTTTTTCCACGGCAGCTTCTCAAACACGTCGGGCGAAGGAAATGGAGTGTGCAGGAAAAAGCCCATGCGCGCCCGAACTCCCGCCTGCCTCAGCGCAGAAGCAGTCAGCATCAGGTGGTAATCATGAACCCAGACAAAGTCGTCGTCCTGCGCGGTTCCCGCCGTCACACTGGCGAATTTGCGATTCACTCGCTGGTAGATTTCCCAGTACTCAGGCTCGAAATTGCAGCGCGAAGGCATGTCGTGAAACAGGGGCCAGATGATCTCATTGGCGAAGCCGGAATAGAACTTGGCAATTTCTTCCTCAGTAAGAGCGACTGAGCGAAGAGTGTAGGAACGCCGATGCGCAGCCCGCACCAGAAAGGGTTCGATATTTTCTTCCGGCCCGGTGCCGGCCCATCCAATCCAGACTCCGGGCTGGTCGCGCCAACCCGCTTCGAGGGCAGTGGCCAATCCTCCGGAACTTCTCTCCAACCGGGCTCCGCCTGCGTGTTTCCGGATAAGAATGGGCAGGCGGTTAGAAACATTGATCACTCGTCCCTTAATTTCGTTCATCTTTGCCCTCCTGAAGCGCGAAGCCACTCCTCCAGGAACTGGAGCAGTTCGTGAGGTGGTTGCAGCCAGATATCCGCTGCCGTCGGCCGAGACTGAGGGCGCACTAACACCGTCAGTCCGTGGCCCTTAAGTGCCTGGAATGCATCTTCGTCGGTCTGGTCGTCGCCCAAATAGGCGACCGCTGCGCCTGGCGCTGATTCCTTTAGGATGGCGCGAACCGCGTCCCCTTTGCCCCGACCGGCTACACGAATTTCCAGGCCGCCATCAAATTCGAGCAACCTTAATGGCGCCCGATCGAGCAGAGGCTGCCAAAGCTGGGGTACTTCGCGCGCCAATTTCTCTGCTTTCGCCGGGGACAGGCCGCGCCAGTGCACCGCAACTCCTCCCGGCTTGATTTCAGTACGGTCTTCCAGTCCAGCGTCGCGCAGAATTGTCGCCGCGGCCACCAGATAGTCTTTGTGCGCCGGCACTGAACTCACTTCGTAGCTGCCATCCGCCATCAGCCTCTCCAGACCGTGGCTGCCCCAGATTTCCGGCTGGGGAGAAATCCCGGTGAGCAGCAGCAATTCCCTGACCGGGCGGCCGCTAATCAGCACCACCCGGGTTCCCTGCTTCATAATGCGGACGATCAGGGGCGGCACTTCGGGATACGGAACGGCCAGGCTGCGATCCACGCAAAACGGGGCCAAGGTGCCATCGTAGTCGAGCAAGAGGATACGGGCCGGAGCGGAGCGCAGTTGCTCCAGAAATGGTCCGTATGTGATCTGTCGCTCGATTACCTTCATGTCACCTCCGGATTGCGGGAACGGAAGCATGACAGCCAGACTCAGCCTGAACCAAGGGTGAGTGTGGCCCTGACAATAGAACGGCAGTTCAGCTCAACAGAGCAAAACGCCGGTCAGGGACGAAGGGCCAGATTTGGACGTCGAACCAGCCAAATAATTGGTGGAAATTTGCCATACCGGAATTACCCAGGTGCGCATGAAAGAGCTCTGGGCCCAGAGTGCAATGCTCAGAAGCAACAGCATGGAGGCTTGCTGGGCGCGCAATGCGGTTGCGGGCAAGTCCACCGCCGGGCAAACGAAAGTGACCAGCACAACGAGCAGTATGCCGAGTGCTGCAGCGCAGTGTAATTTCGTGAGCACTGCCTTCATTATACACCGGGCAGGAGCGCCCAATGCGTCATTAATACATTGGATTTGTCTGATTTGAAACGCTTTATCAGGTCCAGCGGAACCAGCGAAGGGCCAGCGCAAAGGAGATGCCTCCCCACAGCACAAGAACCAGCAGTCGTCCGGACTGGGCCCCCAGAGGGGCACCCTGAAGAATCGTGGCCCGCAAGGCATCGTTCAGCGCGGTCAGGGGCAGCAATTTGATGAAGGGCTGCAACATCGCGGGAAAACGCTCGGAAGAGAAAAATACGCCGGAGAAGATCCACATCGGCATCATCACCAGGTTCATCAGTCCGCTGACGCTTTCGATTTTCTGGGCCCGGCTCGCAGTGAGCAGCCCCAGGCCGCCAAACGATACGGCCCCGACGGTCGTGAGCAGCAAAATCGTGAACACCGAACCCAACACGCGCATGTGGAAGGCCAGCACACCAAAGCCAAGCAGAAGCACGATTTCAATCACCATCAGCACCAGTCGGCTGCTGGTGAGCGCCAGCAGGAAATCACTGCGGCGCATGGGCGTGCCCACAAACCGCTTGAGCAGTTTGCGCTGCCGCATGTCCACCAGGGCAAAACCAATGCCCCACATACCGGAGTTCATCAGGTTCATTCCCAACAGGCCGGGAATCAGAAAATCGATGTAACGCGATCCTGGCTCGCTGGAAGCCACAGCAGTGGTCGGCAGCGGGTCCTTCCGTCCAGCCGCGGACTGCAGAGCGTCGTCCACTTCGGCCCGGGAAAGCACGCTCTCCGGGCGCGCGGGATCGTAGCGGTACTGAAAACTGTTCGTGCCGTCGGGCACGATCACCAGATCGTACTTTCCCAGCCGGAAGCCCTGCAGGGCCTCCGGTTCCGCCACGACGGTGGCGCGTATCGAGGAACTCCGCGGTGAATGCTGGATCAGGCTCAGCGCATCGTCAGCGCCGGGGCCCGCCACAATGGCCACCGGAGTGATGTCGGCCGGCTTGTTGCGGAACGCAATGCCCAGTCCCAGGGCAAGCAGCACAGGAAACCCGAACACCCAGAAGATCACCTCGGGCTCGCGTTTGAGTTCCAGCAGGCGCGCCATCAGGAGATGATTGAAGCCGGACCAGCGCCCGTTGCGCGGCGGCGTTCCCGAGCGAGTCGGCGGGACCCGTGTCGGAGAAACTTGTTGTGCGACGGTCACTAGACGGTCTCCTGTGTGCCTGCAACACCGTCGAGCTTCGCTCGACCAGGGCAGGTGAGGACACCTGCCCCTACGTGGGCAGCGTTGATTCTCAATCTTCCCTCAAATGGCGGCCGGTCAGGCGCACGAAAACATCTTCCAGGCTGGCCTGGCGCGTGGTCAGGTGCAGCAGGTGATTGCCTTGTTTATCGACCGCGTCAAGCAGCGCCGGGATGGTCAGGTGGGGTTCGCGTACATTCAGGCAAACCAGGCCGTTGTCAGGGCGGACCGACTCGACTCCGGGAAGCGCCCGCCAGACCTCGATGCCGTCTCCGTTGGAACTCCCGCTTACCTGGAATTCCACCATGTGATGACCACCCAACCGCTCGATCAGATCCGACGGCGTGCCCTCGGCAATTACCTGTCCGTGATCCACAATTGCCAGCCGATCACACAGGCGCTCGGCTTCATCCATGTAGTGAGTGGTGAGCAGCACCGTGCCTCCAGCCTGCTGGAAGCAGCGAATGATGTCCCAGAGCTGGCGACGGCTCTGGGGATCGAGTCCGGTCGTGGGTTCGTCCAGAAAAAGAATTTTGGGATTGCCCACCAGCGCGGTTGCCACCGCGAGACGCTGGCGCTGGCCTCCTGAAAGCTTGCCTACCCAGGAATCGGCCTTTTCGCCGAGTTGCATCTGCTCCAGCACATCAACCGCCGCACGGGGCTGGCGATAGAAGCCGGAAAACAGTTTGATGGTTTCGAGAACAGTCAGCTTCTCCGACAAGCGGGTCTCCTGCAGGGAGATGCCCATCACCTCGCGCAGTTCACGCGCGTTCTCTTTCCAGGTCTGGCCCAGGATCGTGACCTGTCCCGAGGTCGGCGCGAGCAGGCCTTCAAGGATTTCGATGGTAGTGGTCTTTCCCGCCCCGTTCGGTCCCAGCAGGCCAAAACACTCGCCCGCTGCGATTTCGAGATTCAAGCCCCGCACGGCCTCCACCTTGCCGTCGTAGGTCTTGCGCAGGTCGCGGCACTGGATAGCGGTGGCCATGCCGAGATTCTAACCGAGCGTCGCTTGTGAATGTAGGCGCGAGCGTGCACGCTCGTGCAGGGGGTACCGGGACGCCGAAGGCCGCCTCCGCAATATCCACAATCCGTTTTCGACTAAAATGGTGCCCTCCTTATGAGATCCTCGCGGAGCGGCTTTACCTGACTCGGCTTCTCCTGAAGCGCCCGTGCGTCGTTTCCCGTCATTCAGCCTTCCAGGAAATTTGAAAGGATTTCCATATGCGAAAGCTATGGCTGTTGCTGTTTCTCGTTGTGCTTCCGCAGGCCTCGGCGCAGGACTCCCGCCACTTCACCTTCCATTACGGATTCACGGTAAAGAACGTGCCCGCCGGAGAGCGGGTAAGAGTGTGGATTCCAGCCGCCCGCTCGGACGATTTTCAGGAAGTAAAAGTGATTTCCGCGAACGGCGACCTGAAGCTGAAAAAGACTCGCGAATCGCGATTCGGCAACCAGATGTACTACGCAGAAAGCTCCAAGGAAAAATCGCCTGACTTACATTTCGAAGTCATTTATGACGTGGTACGCCACGAGCGCCTGACGATGGGCGTAGCCCGACCGCGTCTGGCTGAAGTTCAGCTCAAAGAGAGTGACCGCAAGCAATACCTTCAGCCGGACAAACTGGTCCCGGTCACCGGGCTTCCGGCCGACCTGGCGCTAAAAGTGACCGCAGGCGACAGCACGCCCCTGGAAAAAGCGCGCGCCATTTACGACTACGTCTTCACCACCATGCGCTACGACAAAACCGGCACGGGGTGGGGCCACGGCGATGTGCTCTATGCCTGCGATGCCAAAAAGGGGAACTGCACCGACTTCCATTCGTTGTTCATCGCCATGGCCCGGTCGCAGGGCATTCCGGCGCGCTTTGAAATTGGATTTCCCCTGCCGCCGGACAAGCATTCCGCGGAGATCGCCGGTTATCACTGCTGGTCCGATTTCTTCGAACCCCAGCATGGATGGGTCCCGGTGGACATTTCAGAGGCGTGGAAGCACCAGGAGAAGCGGGACTATTTCTTCGGCGCGCATGATGTAAACCGGGTCCAGTTCACCATGGGACGCGACCTGCGCCTGAGCCCGGCCCAGGACGGCCCGCCCCTCAACTACTTCGTGTATCCCTACGTTGAAGTGGCCGGCAAAGAGTATCCCAACGTCTCGCTGGCGGTCTCATTCGCCGATGTAGATGCAGGAAAAGCAGCGGCGAAGTAGGCTGTGCTCGTGTGGTGACGGGTCTCTGACCCGTCCAGGACGAGCGCAGCTCGTCTTGTTTTTAGCCAGCGGAGTCCACGTGGGGACAGCCCCCCTCGGCTGTCCGGCCGAGCGCAGCTCGGCTGGAGATTTGGAGTCACGTCCAAAACAACACCCGGCCGAGCTTCGCTCGGCTGGACGGGTCAGAGACCTGTCCCTACACGATTGTCCCGCAAGATTAGTCCTTGTCTGGAGCGCCCTTCTGCGGGAATACCGTATGTCTGGGCGCGGGCATGGGTGTGCTGCCTTTCCGATCACGCCACAGAATCAGGTTGAGCACTGCGGTATTGACTGCATCCGGACGAGTGAAGTCCATCCTGGCCGATTCCGCCGCTCCCTGGCCCTTGGCTGGGTTGGTTTGGTAGATCAGCCCATTGTCGCGATTGCTCCAGTCTGCCGTAAACGCCGGCTGAGTTCCCGGCCCCGCGAACAAGGGCGCCATCACCGGCGCGTAAGCGTCGTTCTGGTTCATCGGCGGCAGCCCCAGCAGCGTTTCCATGGTGTGCATCATGTTGACCGTGGTGTAGAAGCGGCTATCCACGAAGGGCTCGTCCGGCGAGCCGGGCGAATATTTGCTGATCTCGAACGCAATTGACCGGTGCGCGTCCACGTGGTCGGCGCCATCCTGGGCATCGTCTTCGATGATGAAAATCGCAGTGTCATCCCAGTAGGGACTGTGCGAAACCGCTTCGACCACGCGGCCGACCGCGAGATCGTTGTCCGCGACCGAGGCCGCGGGGCGCGGCTTGCCGGGCGTCGTGCCGTGGGTGTGATCGTCCGGCAAGTAGAGAAGGACGAATGCCGGCAACTCGGTTCCTTTGCCTTCCTTGCGGGCGCGAACAAAATCCTCAAACTCGTTGAGGAAAAGGTCGGCGCGAAGCTGGTCCGGATATTCCGTGTTGAAATCAGGGAACCGGGGATGAAAGTGGTCCCGCAGGGCCGCCTTGCTGGCCTTCATTTTTTTCAACACCGGCACGTCCCAGGGCCACGGGCTCGCCGATCCGTGGGGCTGACCTACGTCGGGCGGAAGCGGTTCACCCTTGCGCACCAGCGCGCGCTCGCATTCCGAGCTATAAGGAGAGGGCGTGCCCTGCTTCGGCGAAGCGCCCGATTTCTTTGCTGTCTTGCACCACACCCCGGTGATGAACTCGCCATAGTCGCGGTAGGTCAAACCGTGGCCGGCAAGATTGTCCCAGAGGTAGCCCGTAGCGGGAGCGTCCACATCGGGTTCACCCAACTCCAGAGGCGATTCGTCGGCAACCGTACCCTGGTAATCGTAAATGCGTTCCTTGCCGCGATAGGCGATCTGCCAGGTCTTCTCGTTGTAGTCGCTGGTGATAGCGGCGTTTGACCATTCATGGCCGTCGCCAGAGACTTCGCCACTGTCGTAGAAGTTGTCCAACACTCCGAACTGCAGCGCCAGCTTGTGCAGGTTGGGGGTCACATCCGCGCCGTACATGGTCAACGCAGGATCGCCGTTGCCTACTTTCCGGCCTTCGAGTTTCAGATCGCCCAGCACCTGGTCGTAGGTGCGGTTTTCCTT
>DATGYF010000707.1:0-11470 GCA_035298145.1 Terriglobales bacterium
ATCGGCGGGCACTCGCGCAACGTGGGCAAGACCAGCGTGGTCGCCGGACTCATCGCTGCCTTGCCGGAATACAACTGGACTGCGTTCAAAATCACCCAACATGGGCACGGCGTTTGCTCGAGGGACGGGAAGCCATGTCACTGCGCGACGGCCGATCACAGCTGGGCGATTTCCGAAGAGACTGATCGCTCCGGGGATTCCGACAGTTCGCGTTTTCTGGCCGCGGGGGCGGCCCGGGCATGGTGGGTGCGGACCGAGCAGGGACGCCTGGCGGAGGCTATGCCTGCGATCCGCCGCAAGCTGCAGGATGGTGAGAATGCGATACTGGAATCGAACAGCATTCTCAAGTTTCTGCGGCCGGACCTCTACCTGACCGTCCTCGACCCGGCGACTCCCGACTTCAAGAAATCGGCCCAGGAGTTTCTCGATCGAGCTGATGCGGTTATCCTGCACGAAAGCCCAGTGCAGGCATGGCAGGAAATCTCGCTGAAACCGGTGTCCGGCCGGCCGACGTTTCGCATTCGGCCGCCGCACTACGTTACCCCCCAGATCATCGAATTTGTAAGACTGAAATTAACCACGGAGGACACGGAGGACACGGAGAAAACCTGAGCGCTTTTCCTCTGTGTCGTCAGTGTCCTCCGTGGTTATCTTGTGACTATGCCAGCGCCCATCAAGCCAACGGTTTCTCTGGAAGTCCTGAATCAGGTTGACGTTCGGGTCGGGACCATCCTCGCAGTGGACGATGTGCCAGACTCCGACAAGCTGGTTCAGTTGCGCGTGAGCTTCGGCGATCACGAACGCACCATCGTTGCCGGAATGAAAACAGAACGTGCCGATCCGCAAGAGATTGTGGGCCGGCAGGCGCTGTTCGTCGTAAACCTGGAGCCGCGCAAGATGCGAGGCGTGGTATCGGAAGGCATGCTGTTCGACATCGGTTACGCGG
Organism: Terriglobales bacterium; assembly: GCA_035298145.1. Classification (GTDB taxonomy): domain Bacteria; phylum Acidobacteriota; class Terriglobia; order Terriglobales; family Acidobacteriaceae; genus JAIQFF01. Next base: position 947 of record DATGYF010000707.1, read on the forward strand.
ACGGGGTGCGTCCCGTGCTGGCCACTCCGGAGAGTCCGGTACCGGATGGCACCAGGGCAGGTTAGGATCTGCGCGCGTGCGCCAGTTCCCACACCTTCGCGTATTTCCAGGAGACGTACACCGCGTGGCAGAGGTGCAGCAGCAGCCCTTCGCGACCGTCAAGAAAACCGAGGCGGAAGAAATAGTTATAGACGAAGGTCACCAGCGGACGCACTGCGATGTTGATGATGCTGAATCCGGTCCGCCCCTCGGCGACAGCCATTTCCGCCCCCAGTGAAGAGTAGCGGTTCATGTGGGCGATGTAGTCGGAGACCGTGGGGTAGCAGTGGTGCAGGAGAGCGCCATGCTTGAGGCTAGCGGTCGCGCCTCTGACCTGCAGCGTCTCGTGCACGGCGCGGTCCTCGAAGCGGCCGCAACCACGACGGAAGAGACGCAGTTTGGGGTCGGGCCAGAAGCCTCCGTGTTTCATCCACCGGCCGAGGAATTCATTCTTGCGCCGGATCCAAAGCCCTGCGACTGTCTGATCGCCTTTTACGTCGATGCAATCTGCTAACTCGGCCCGGGCATCCTGCATCATGAAGGGATGAGCATCGGCTTGCCGCCGCAGAGTATCCACTCGTTCGAGATTTTCCAGCGCTGTGGTAATTGCACTCTGCAGTTGCCCGTCCAATTCCTCGTCCGCATCCAGACTCAGGATCCAATCGCCGGTGGCTTTCTCAATCGCGAAATTCTTTTGCGCGGCGTAGCCTTTCCAGGCTTCCACGAAGACTCTCGCACCATACGACTTCGCAATCTCCACGGTGCGGTCTGTGGAGCCCGAATCCACCACGATGATCTCGCCTTGCCCCTCCCGAACCAGGGGGCGGACACTCTCCAGAGTGCGTGCCAGATTGGTCTCTTCGTTGCAGGTGATTAAAACCACGGAGAGCTTCACGCGGAGAGGATAAACCGTCAGACCACAGAGGCGGAATGCCCGCAGGGGTACAAAGAATTGTGTGGGTCGGACAGGAGTGTCCGACCCACACGAGAAATCTACTGGGGCGGAGCTTGCGACGGCATAACCGACTGCGGCACGTCCGGACGGGCGGAGACGAAGGGAACGGAAGGCATCTGCGTCACTTCGCCGCGTTCGGCGTCAGCCAACAGGATTCCCGCGTGGTCCAGCAGCAGTCCAGTGGCGCGATCCAGTTCCAGCCGGGCTTTTTCATAAGCCGCCATGGCCGATACCAGCGTGGACTCGGCCTGGGCCAGGGCGCTGCGGTTCTGCAGCACCAGGGTCGTGGTAGAGGCCCCCAGAGCATATTTTTTCTGTTCCGCATCCAGCGACTGGCGGCCCAGGTCAACCGCCGCCTGCGCGGAAGATACACTGGCCCGGTTCTGCTGCACCGCAAACTGGGCGTTCCGTATTTCGATGCGAACCTGGTTCTCCAGTTGTTGCAGCCGCATCTGCGCCTGGCGGTATTCCAGCTCCGACCGGATCTGGGTCGCCTGCGCCACCCGGTTCCTCAGCGGAATGGTCAGTTGCAATCCGACTCCCTTGTCGGGAGCGGTGGAATTGACCAACTGGTTCAGAGTGCTGCCGTAGCTTACAGGCGTCACCGGGTTGGTCGAACAGCCGAAGGGCTGGGGCTGGGGAGGCGGCGGACACAGGTTGGCTGCGTTCTGCGCTCCTCCCAACCCCGATCCACCATAGTAGCCGTAGAGATCCAATGAGGGCAGAAGCGAACTGCGCACCGACTTCATGCTGATCTCCTGGTTCTTCAGGTTGATGCGGGCCTCTGCCAGTTCTCCGCGACGGCTCAGCGCTTCGTTCACCAGGTCCTGCGTCGGAACCACCGGCTCCTGGTCGGGCAAGTGCATGGTGGAAGTTGGGATCACCTCGGCATCGGCCAGCCTGGGATCCACCAGCGTGCGGCTGAGCGCATTCTTCATGAGGAGTTGCTGCAGTTGCAGGTTCGTCAGTGCCAGCGTCAGCTGCTGTTGATCACTGGCCACCGTACTCTGCGCTCGCACCGTTTCGATGGGAGCCAGAGTACCGATTTCCACCTGCTTCTGCGTGTCGGAAAGCGTCTTCTGTGCGAAGGCCAGAGACTCGTTCTGCACCCTCACGTTTTCGTAGGCGTACACCAGGTCCCAGTAGATATTTTCGATCTGGTCCACGGTGGTGATAATTTGCAGACGAAAGGCCACGTCGGAAATCTCGCGGTTGTTCTTTGCAATGCGGATAAAGCGCGTGTTGGGCGCAAAGCCGAAGCCCTGCAGAAGGTGCTGGGTAAATCGTGCCTGAAAGTTAGAACCCAATGTCGGGCTCAGCGTGGCAAAGGTCGAATTGGTGGTGGAGCGGGTGTTATTGAATCCCACCTGCAGGTTCGAGCCCCACTTGAAGCCCTGCAAATAAGAAAAATCCGCAGTGGTGGAATTCTGGATGGTGATGGGCTGGGCAAAAGTACTGGAGGACAAAATATTGTTGTGATCGAACTGCAAGGAACCGGTGACCACCGGATCGAAGCTCGTGATTTGCGGTCCGCTCCCCAAAGTGCTGATGACCAGGCCGGATGCGCCTCCGCCCGCTCCCGCCGTTCCGCTCACGCTGGTGCCACCGGGGCCGGACCCGATGGTCCCGCCCAACCCGCCCGCGTTGCCTCCGGGCGTACCTTGCAGCAGGCCCAGGCTTACGCCCAGCGTGTTCGCGCCCGCATTGGCACGGAGTACGTCCGTATCCGCGATGTTAAGGTTGTAACGGGAAATAGCGATGTCCAGATTGTTCTCGAGCGCGAGGGCCACGGCGTCGTTCATGGAGAGATAGAGCTTGCCATCCCGCAAGAGCTGCTCGATCCGAGGCGTGTTGAGCAGGTCCGCCGGCGGCAGGTGCCGTGCCATGTAGGGTCCCACGGGATTGGGGAAGTGAGAGTTGGGCTTCGAGTAATCCTTCACTGCCAGGCGCTGCGGTCGCGGGCTGTCGGGCAAGGCCGCGGCCGGCTGGCTCGCGGTTTGGGCCCAACTCATGGCGGTTAATGTACCGGCGAGGACGACCGCAAGAGTCCGCCGAAAGGCGCATTGCAATGCCGACAAAAACATTCGATTTTCTCCCTGCACAGGCTGATGGTATGAGCGCAAAGGCTTCCGGAAATCAAGCGATAGTACGTAAAATACGGGCGCCTGGTTTCATTTTTATGGCCGCCCGCGCCATTTCTGCTTTTCGTCCCTGGGTCGCAAACCTGGATCGCAATTTGAATAAAGTAGTATAGCTGACGGCGCCGCCTTCACCCGAAGCCAGGCCGTGACGCCCGGGTAAAACTTTGTAAAGATTTTCAGCCCGATTGGATGATCGTTGCCCGCAGGAAGACTCCAAACAATCGTCATGCGCAATCTCAAACTAGTCCTGGCTTACGATGGCACGGAGTTTTCGGGATGGCAGGTGCAGCCCGATGCGGCCACCATCCAGGGGACGTTAGCGTCGGCTATTGGACGCGTGACGGGCGAAAAAGTCCTGCCCCAGGGTTCGGGGCGCACCGACGCCGGCGTGCACGCGTTCGGCCAGGTGGCAAACTTCCTTACCCTATCGCCCATCCCGCCGGAGAACCTGGTGGTCGCGCTGAATGACATTCTGCCCTCCTCCATCCGGGTGCTGGAGGCTGCCGAAGCCCCGGCCGAATTTCACGCCCGAAAGTCAGCCCGGGCCAAGACTTACCGCTACCGCATGTATCGCGGAGCCATCTGTTCGCCTTTTCTGGCACGATATGTGTGGCATTATCCCTATCCTTTAGACGAAGATCGAATGAAGGAGGTAGCGCCGCTGATCACAGGCGAGCACGATTTCACCTCCTTTGCCGCGGTTGACCCCGAGCGTGGACAGGATGCCGACGCGTCGAACCTCCGGCAGATTTTCTGTTCGCACTGGGAACGGCAGCGCGATGAATTCATCTACACGGTGCGCGGCAGCGGTTTTTTGCACCATATGGTACGTAACCTGGTCGGGACCTTTCTGCTGGTGGGCAAGGGAACCCTGAAGGCTTCCGATTTGCCGCGGATCATGGAAGCACGTTCGCGGTCAGCGGCTGGGGCCACCGCGCCGGCCAGCGGCTTATGCCTGGTCAGCGTCGAATACTGACGGCCTGGCTTGTGTGGGGCGGGCGCCCTCGCCCGCCGCTTTTGAAGTTGATTTTGAAGTTGATTCTTGCAGTTGATTTTCTTTGAATCTTCGTCGGCCCATATGGCCACCGAGGGCAATCTTTTAAGACCAAAGTCAAGAGCGTCGGACAGAGCCTGCTTTGAGCGAAGTCGAAAGGAGTGTCCGACCCACAGGGAAGGGGAATACGCCATGACTCCGAATGCTGATCCGAAACGCGAACTCCTGCGCCACACCGTGGCCACGCTCGCCTACCGCGGGGGCAAGGCTGTCCGAAGCGCTCCCGCTGGGTTTGCCGAGTTTCGCGGCTGCCCCTCCGGGCGCACCGCGGGACAACTCCTCGCCCACCTCGGTGACCTGCTCGATTGGGGGCTCTCCATCGCGCAAGGCAAGCAGAGTTGGAAAAACTCCGAACCTCTGCCTTGGGACAAGGAAACAGATCGCTTTTTTGCCGCGCTCAAGAACTTCGACGACTACCTGGCTTCGCCGGAGCCACTGCATGTTCCGCCAGAAAAGCTTTTTCAGGGGCCGGTGGCCGACGCCCTCACCCATGTGGGACAAATCGCAATGCTGCGGCGCATGGCGGGCGGCCCCATAAAAGGCGAGAATTATTTTGTCGCCGATATCATAAGCGGCTGCGTGGGAGCGCAGCAGGCCGCGCCGAAGCGGGAATTCGATTGAGGCGTACAGCCAACGCCTTCGAGTAGAATAAATTTGTAAATCCGGCGGCGTTGTTGCCGCAGCGACGAGGATAGCCCTTGGCCACCGAAACCGCGACTGCTCCTCCCCAGCTTCCCCATCACAAAGTGAAGATCAAGAAGCCGGGCCAGCGTTCCTGCAACGAGAAAGACGCCAAGGGCAAATTCTGCGGCGGACACCTGAAGCGCTGGTTCTACACCACGGATGTGGTCGAGCAGGCGTGTGGCGATGCCGAGCAGGCCTGGGGACCGGATGCCGAAGTCTATCGCTGCGAACATTGCAAGACGCTGTACTTGCCGAATGAGGAGGGAGTGCGCGGGCTGAACGTGGCCGGGCAGGGTCAGACTTCAGTTTTTGGGTTGACGGTGGCGCCGAAGAATAAATAGGCCCACTCGTATTCTGCCGGGTTTCACCCGGCCAGGACAGCCGGGGCGGCTGTCCCCACGTGGGAATAGAATCTGCCCGCGTCGGTGGTCTCCTGAGATTTTCTTGTGAATACTTCCGAACTTATCTACGACTGGAACCAGATGGATTCCGGCAAGTTGCGGCCCGCCGGGAGAGTCCTGCTCAACGACGAGACCCTGCGCGACGGGTTACAGTCGCCTTCGGTGCGCGATCCCTCGATTGCGGAGAAAATTCAGATCCTGCATCTGATGGAAGCTCTGGGGATCAACTCGCTCGATCTGGGTCTGCCGGGCGCAGGACCGCGCGCGCTCGCGGATTGCGAGGCGCTGGCTCGCGAGATCGTCCGTCACAAAATGAAGATTCGCGCCAACTGCGCCGCCCGCACTCATGAAAATGACATCCGGCCGATCGCCGGCGTCGTGCAGCGCACCGGGCTGAACATCCAGGCCGCGACTTTCATTGGCTCCAGCCCGATTCGCCGCTACACCGAAGGTTGGACCGATGACTTCCTGCTCGAGACCACAGAGAAAGCAGTGAAGTTCACCGTGTCGCTCGGCCTCGAATGCATGTATGTCACCGAGGACACCAGTCGCTGCGATCCAGCCATGGTCAAGCGTCTGTACTCGACTGCGATCAACTGCGGGGCGCGTGCCATCGTGATTTGCGATACCGCGGGACACGCCACCCCCATGGGCGCGTTTGCCCTGGTGCGCTTCGTGCTCGAAGAAGTGGTGAAGGCCTCCGGAGAAGAAATCCGCGTGGACTGGCACGGGCACTGCGACCGCGGCTTCGCCATAGCGAACTCAATGGCGGCGCTGATGGCGGGTGCGGAGTGCGTCCACGCCTGCTCCCTCGGAATCGGCGAACGCGTGGGCAACACCCAGATGGACCAGATGCTGGTGAACCTCAAACTCATGGGCATTCCTCCCTGGACCGGGCAAGACCTCACCAAACTCAAGGAGTATTGCCAGGCAGTGTCGCAGGCCACGGGTGTTCCCATCCCGGCAAACTATCCGGTGGTCGGTGAAGACGCGTTTCGCACCGCGACCGGAGTACACGCGGCAGCCCTGATCAAGGCCTACAAGAAGAAAGACGTCGAACTGGCAAATGCCGTGTACTCCGGCGTCCCCTCGCAGATGTTCGGATTAGAGCAGATCATCGACATCGGTCCCATGAGTGGGAAGTCGAATGTGCTGTTCTGGCTGGAACGCCACGGCGTGCCCGCAAGCGATGAAGTCGTGGACAGAATCTACCAGCGCGCCAAGGCCTCCAATCACACCCTGAGTGAGGCGGAAATCCGGCAGTGTCTGTAAACCAACCATGGAGCACGGGCGTCCCACCCGTGCTGATTCGCAGCCGCTAAAGCTGCCACCCCGCAAAACGCCGCAAAGCGGCTCAAGAATACAGCCCGGGGCGCAAGCCCCGGGTGAAAAGACGGCCGTGAGCGAGCCCCGAAGGGGCGAAAGAAGGGTTGTGACACAGCCCCTCGCAAGCTCAGGATGAGCCTCAATTTAGGAGGAAGATTCCAATCCAGTCCGAAAGCTTGAAATCTGGAAGTTTTACTATCTCCAAATATGTAGTAATATATATGCTGTATTGGAGATACAACGATGGCCACACCGGATACGCAGATCGCAGGCATAGCGCTTGATCAGCCGGTTGACCTCTCCAGCAGGAAGGTCCAGGAGGAGCTCAGCTCCTCCGCCCTGTTGGCTTTCTTCCGGCTTACCGATCTGTGGAATCTGCGCGACCAGGATGCCCGCGGCCTGTTAGGCGGGATTTCCAATGGTGCCTATTACAGCCTGAAGCGCCGTCCGGCCAAGACTCTCGATCAGGACAAACTCACCCGCATCTCACTGCTGCTGGGAATTTTCAAGGCGCTGAATATCCTGTACAGCAGGAAGCTGGCGGACGCCTGGGTGCAGCTGCCCAACCGCAATCCCATGTTTGGCGGAGAGTCGCCGCTGCTTTCGATGATCAAGGGCGGGGTGCCGGCGATGCTCCGGGTACGGCAGCTGGTGGACGCGCGCCGCGGCGGTCGCTAGTGCCTCCTCGCCTCACGCAGCTTCATCAGGACAATACTCATCGCCTCATCCCTGCGCGCTACAGCGAAGACGGCGCCAGCGTGCTGGCGCGGCTCACCTCCGACCGGCAACAGCTGCAGGATCTGTTTCAGCTCGATGGCGCAACCAACGAACGGTTGCTGGGGGAAGCCAATCTGCTGCCCGGCATCACCGTCCATGAACTTGTTTTCGGAGTCCCTAACGCGCACATCGTGAATGCCGCCTTCACCCACGCGCGCCCCGAGGGTAGCCGCTTCAATGGTCCGGATCGCGGGGCCTGGTATTCCGCGTTCACGCTCGACACGGCGCAGGACGAAGTGGCCTTCCATTTTGCCCGGAGTTTGCAAGAAGTGAATTGGCAGGAGAGCGAAACCGCGACTTACCGGGAATATCTGGCCGATTTCCGCGCCGAATTCCACGACATTCGCAGGAGCGACAAGTACTCAGCCTGTCTCGATCCGGCAAGCTATGTTGCGTCACAAGGTCTGGCCCGCGAGCTTTTGAACCAGGGATCGGCGGGACTGATCTACCCCAGCGTTCGTCATCGCGGCGGCATTTGCGTGGCCTGCTTTCGTCCCGCGCTGGTGGTTAATGTTCGGAAAGGCTGGGTAGTCACGCTCGAATTTTCGAATGCAGTGGCCGCGCCCAGGGTCCACATCGACAAGGGAAAGAAGGCATAGCCGCGGCCTGCTCCAGGAAGTAACCATTACCTGTCGATGAGTGTCCGCAAACGTCACTCCGACATCCGATAGCGTTGTAAGATGGGGAACCAGTTGCCAGTCGTCAGTCGTCGGTCGTCAGCTAATCTCTTGAGGCTCACGAAAGTCGCGGACAAATTCGAAATCGAAAGACTATGGCCAACGACCAACGACCAACGACTGATAGCTGAAGACTGACGACTGAAGACCGACGACTGCCTCATGCCTGGCTCGCGCCCCGAAGTTTCGGAGCTGTTTCCTGGAGTGCAACAGGAGGTCGCACATCTCTGTTCGCTACCGGAAATTCGCTCCGCTTTCACCTGGCTCCGCGCCCAGGAGCCGCAGTTCGCGCACTGGCAACTGGAGCTGGCACGCATTCCCGCGCCTCCGTTCGGCGAGAGCGCCCGGGCCCAGTGGTTGGCCGACAAATTCTGCGAGCTCGGTCTGGAGTCGGTTTACACCGACGAGGTAGGCAATGTTTTTGGCACGCATGCCGGCTACGGACACGGCCACGTGTCGCTCAGCGCCCACCTGGACACAGTTTTTCCCGCAGGCACGCCGCTGAACATCCGGCAGCAGGGCAGCCGCCTGTACGGTCCGGGAGTTTCGGACAACGGGGCCGGCGTTACCGCAATGCTGGCCATGGTGGCTGCGTTGCGCGCGCTGGGTATCAGGCACGCTTTGCCTTTACTGTTTATCGGCAATGTCGGGGAAGAAGGGGAAGGCGACCTGCGGGGCATGCGCCACATTTTCTCTCAGGCGCGCTGGAAGGACGAGATTCACTACAGCCTGGTGCTGGATGGCGCGGGTGCCGATACCATCGTGGCCGAGGCCCTGGGCAGCCGCCGTTTCGAGGTGATCGTGCGCGGCCCCGGCGGACATTCCTGGAGCGACTTTGGCGCGCCCAATCCCATCGTGGTGCTGTCGCGCGCGGTACAGGCTTTTGCCCAAACGCCGGTTCCGGCATCGCCCAAAACCACCTTCAACGTGGGCGTGATTCGCGGCGGGACCTCGGTGAATTCAATTCCCGAGTCGGCCAGCATGCGAGTGGACATCCGTTCCACTTCCATGGCGGAAATGGAGCGCCTGGAGCGGGCCCTGCGGCAAGCCCTCGACCAGGCCGTGGAAGAGGAAACGCAGGCCACGGAGACGCGCACGGCTTCGCGGCGGCGTCCCTTCGGGCTAAGTTGTGAAGTGGTGGTGATCGGCAATCGTCCCGCGGGCGAACTGTATCCCAATGCTCGAATTCTGCAGGTAATTCGGGCGGTGGATGCGCAGTTGGGCAACGCGGCGCAGGTGCAGCGGGCTTCCACCGACGCCAATATCCCCCTGTCGCTGGGACTCGAAGCAATCGCCATCGGGGGCGGCGGTGCCGGTGGCGGGGCGCACACCCTGCAGGAATGGTTTGACTGCAACGGACGCGAGCTTGGCCTCAAGCGCATTCTGCTCACTCTGCTGGGGCTGGCGGGAGTCGCTCTATGAAGCCGGGATTCATGCTTGACCTGCTGACCGCGGCAGCCTTGGCCATGACTGTGATGGCTGGGGCGCAGAATTTACCCGTTCAACCCAAGGCCGATGTCATTTTTCTCAATGCAAACATCTACACCGGGGTGGCGGATTCGTCGTCGTTTCACGCTATCGAACGCGCCGAGGCGATGGCCGTGCGTGATGGGCGGGTGGAAGCCGTGGGCCGCGGCGACCAGATCATAAAGCTGAAGGGACCGTCCACCGAAGTGATCGATCTGGGCGGGCATTTCGTCATGCCCGGCTTCAACGACGCGCATATGCATCTGGCCAACGCCGGTTTTCAGCGGCTGACGGTTGACCTGATGGGCGCGAAATCACTGACCGAATTTCGCGATCGCATTCGGGCGCGGGTGCAAAACGCCGGGCCGGGCGAGTGGATTGTAGGCGGCGGTTGGGACCAGACCCTGTGGCCGGTGAAGGAACTCCCCAGCCGCTGGGACATCGATGAAGTCACCACCGACCATCCCGTTTTCCTCGAACGCGTGGATGGACACATTGCGGTAGCCAACACCCGCGCCCTGCAACTGGCCAGCATCACGGTCGCCACCAGGGACCCGTCCGGCGGCAAGATTGACCGTGACACCACCGGACAGGCCACCGGCATTTTGCGCGAAACCGCGCGCCAGGCCGTGACCGCCGTCATTCCCAAGCCCAATCACGACAAGCGCCGGCAAGCCATCGAGGCTGGACTGCAGGAACTGGCCCGCAGCGGCATCACTTCCGCGCAGGACAATTCCGATTCCGGAGATTCGAAACTTTCCTGGGACGATTTCCAGATCTTCGAAGAAATTGAAAGGGAAGGCAAACTCACCGCGCGCATCACGGAATGGCTGCCGTTCAACGACCCCTTACCGGTACTGGAGGAACATCGCGCGGCTCATCCCCAGTCGGACAGACTGCTGCACACCGGCATGCTCAAGGCCTACATGGATGGATCGCTGGGTTCGCGCACCGCCGCGCTGCTCGAGCCCTACGCCGATGATCCCACCAATTCCGGATTGCC